>URAG01000006.1 GCA_900545755.1 uncultured Cloacibacillus sp.
TGTGTGCAATGGCTGACAACGCAGTAAAAGCCTTGATAGGCGACATACTCAACGAAATAATAGAAGAGGTCAGAGACGGCGGAGGTAAAAAGACCAGCGTCGGCCTCATGGCCTACGGCAGCGAGCTCGGACAAGAAGAGCTCTGCAAAGGCGCGCGCCTCGCGCAGCAGAACGACCCGTCCGTGAAGGTCTTCTGCATCGGCCCGAAGCTCGAAGGCTACGAGGATCTCAACTGGATTGAGACCGCGGCCGCCGAGCACGAAATCGCCCATGCGATGGAGCAGGCGCTCAACGACGGCGTAATCGCCGGGGCCGTCGCGCTCCACTACCCTTTCCCCGTCGGCGTAACGACGATAGGAAAGGTCTTCACTCCCGGAAAAGGCAAGCCCTGCTTCATAGCCTCGTCGACCGGCACATCGTCGCCCGTCCGCACCGAAGCCATGCTCCGCAACGCGATATATGGAATCTCCGTCGCGAAGGCCGCGGGCGTGCCGAATCCGACCGTCGGAATCCTCAACCTCGACGGTGCGCAGACCGTACTCCGCGCGCTCCAGAAGCTCAAGGACAACGGCTATGAAATCAACTTCGCCGAAAGCATCAGAAAAGACGGCGGAGCGATATTCCGCGGCAACGACCTCCTCGCGGGAGCAGGCGACGTCTGCGTCACGGACACGCTGACCGGAAACGTCCTCATGAAGCTCTTCGGCGCTTGGACGACCGGCGGCAACTACGAGGCCATGGGCTGGGGCTACGGCCCGTCTGCCGGCGAGGGATGGGACAAAGTTATCTCCATCATCTCCCGCGCCTCCGGCGCCCCCGTCATCGCCTCCGCGCTCTCGCTCAACGCGGCCGCCGCGAAGAACGGCCTCCCCTCGATAGTGGCGAAGGAACTCGCCGCAGCGAAAGCCGCTGGACTCGACGAACTCATTGAGTCCATGCAGCCGAAGCAGGCCGCGGCCGAGGAAGACGTAAAAGCCCCGGCGGCCGAGCCGACCGACGAAGAAATCCACGGCGTTGACGTCCTCGAAATAGAGAACGCAGTCAAGGCCCTCTGGAAAGCCGGAATCTACGCCGAATCCTCGATGGGCTGCACAGGCCCCGTCATCAAGTTCGCGAAACACAACGAGGAAAAGGTCAAAGAGGTCCTCGTCGCGGCGAACTACCTCTAATAACGGAAATAAAACATCACAAAAGCCCGCGCCCACCAAAGCGCGGGCTTTTTCGTATCCGCGCCATGGAAACGCCTGCGCGGCGCAAAACAGCGGGAAATTGCGCCGCTTGAGGCGGCACGGTAAAATTATAGAAATAACCATAAATGATACATGGACGGAAAATATCGGAAGGAGGAGCAAATTTTATGCTTTCGGACGAATTCAGAGCCTTTATCCTTGACGCGGGCGCGGCGCTCGCCGGCTTTGCGGACATGGCAGGCATCCCCGGCTGCGCATATCAGCGAGCCGTCTCCGTCGCGCTTACAGTGCCGCGCCATATACTGCTAGAAATCAAGGACGGCCCGACGAAAAGTTATTACTATATGTACCACGAGCTCAACAACGGCCTCAACAGGATAATAACATCCGGCGCGGAATTCCTCCGCGCGCGCGGATACGCCGCCGAACCGCTGACGACCGACGTAGTAAAACAAACGCCGAATCACCGTACGGCGCTGCCGCACAAAACCGCCGCGGTGCGCGCAGGCCTCGGCTGGATAGGCCGGAACTGCCTGCTGGTTACGCCGCAGTACGGCCCCGCCGTCCGCATATCGACGCTGCTCACCGACG
Organism: uncultured Cloacibacillus sp.; assembly: GCA_900545755.1. GTDB lineage: Bacteria > Synergistota > Synergistia > Synergistales > Synergistaceae > Caccocola. The sequence goes on from URAG01000006.1 coordinate 1,782, forward strand.
CGCCGCTCGACTGCGCGCATCCGCTGCCCGAACAGCGCTGCGGCGAATGCCGCGCATGCGTCTCTGCCTGCCCCGCGCAGGCCCTCAGCGGCAAAACATGGACGCCGGCAACGGACCGTGAAGAACTAGTAAACGCTGAAAAATGTATAAAAAAGCAGTTCGAGCTGATGAAATCCAGGACGGGACTCGACTTCGACCTATGCGGGAAATGCTTCGCGGCGTGTCCTTATACACAGCGTTACCTTGAACATTGAGATGGATGGTTTTACATGGACAACACAACGCCGTTCTGCCTTGTCCTTATTATAGAACTCATAAAACTTCAGAGCGGAGTGTGTCGCGTACTATGCAGCAGCGGGCGCTTACTGAACAATCATTTAGCTGCTTCTCCGCTTTTGCAGCGTTATAAAGAGACGCAAGAGACAGCCGCCAGCGAGCTGTAATGCGGAAAAAGGGCATAAGCGCCATAGTAGTATCACGCTTCATTACTCTACATCCTCAGTTGTGAGCGGCGCGTCTGTTTTTTAGTTTCCAAACGACTTATGCGGTTTGCTTTTGGCGAATTGCATCGGTTCTGTATATGTCACCTCATCGCCGCGACGCCGGCAGCCTTGCCGAACCAGACGGCAGCGAGGCAGATTATCACCGAGAGCGCGGCGTTCAGCACAGCGGCCAGGTATCTGCCGTTTTCGATCAATTTCAAGTTGTCTAGCGAAAATGTGGAGAATGTAGTGAAGCCGCCGCAGAAGCCGGTCTGGAGCAGGAGCATCATATGATGGTTCACAGCGGCGCGCGACAAGGATACGCCGTACAACAAGCCTATGGCGAAGCTGCCGCCCGCGTTGATGAGCAAAACCGGCAGCGGAAAGGCGAAAGTGTGCGGGATAAGCGTCAGCAGCCAGCGCAGCACCGCGCCGCAGAAACCGCCGCATCCGACGGCGAGAGCCTGTAAAATCACAGCGTTACCGCCTCCTTTTAGTATCTTGAATGTCATTTTGAGGGATTCCGCCCGCTGCCGTGGACATGCCGAAGACGCGCGCCACGTCCGGAAACGCCACATTGCGCATCTCAGCGCGCCAGGCTCAGAGGCCTCGCACTATATCAGCGGTTCGCTCGCCGCCGCGTATGGCACATAAAAAAGCCGCCATTGCGCGGCAGCTTGTCTCTCATCGTTTTTCTATTCCGTCGCGGCTGCGCGCGCCTTTTCGAGCGCAGCGCAGTCGGAGGGCGATATTTCAGCTTCCGCCGCGGAATGTTCGCGCAGCAGCTCGATTATATCGTCTGCCGGGTGCGTCATAGCCTTTTTGTGGATTTTGCGCAGCAGCGAAGCCGGGGCGCGCTCGGCTATTTCGCGGCCAGCCTCGCCTGTCTTCGCGTGCCACGCTGAATATATCGCGGCGAGCCATTTCGCCTCAGGCGATATCGTGCGGAAGGCGCTCATGCCCGTCTGCGCGTCGGGCGCGTTTTCGAGCTCGACGTGGTTCTGCACGCAGTAGATGGAAAAATCACGGAAGAGCAGCTCCGATTCTGTCGTCAGCAAGGTCTCGGGCCTGTCGAGGCGCAGAGATACCGGCGACTCCATGAATTTCTGCGCAAAGTCCCATATGTCGAGCCTGTGGCGGCGCGCCGCCGTGAAGAGCTCTTCGAGGTACTCGCGCTGTATCTGCTCAAGCGTCTTTTTCGCGAGCGCGGCGGCGTGCCGGCGCGCTTCCAGGTCGTATTCCGTGCAAAGTTCGAGTGTCGCTTTCAGCATGCTTTACATCTCCCCGACTATATTCCCGCCCGTCTTGAGCGCCGCGGCGCGGCGGACGTCGGCTATCGTTATCGCGCCCACGTCGAGGTCAGGCGGCAGGCTGATGCGTGCCGCCGATATCTCGTAGTGCAGCAGCTCGAGAGAGCGCGCCGGCTCGCAGCGTTCGGGCGTGCAGAGCGCGGCGAGGCGCGCCGTCTCCTCTATCGCGTCGTGGGTAATCTCTGTGTTCGGATAACGCACGCGCGCGACTCGCTCCAATATGCGGATCAGCCGTTCGTGGTCGGGCTCACGCAGCTCTATGGACTGGAAGCGCCGCTCCATCGCGCGGTCGCAGGCTATGTACTTTCTGTATTCCTCGGATGTCGTCGAGATAAGCATGCTTACGCCGCCGCTTGTGATATAGGGCTTGAGCGTGTTGAGCAGGTTGGACGGCCCGAGGTTCTCGCTGAGGCGGTGCGCCTCGTCGACGTAGATGATTATCCCGTAATATTCGGCCTCGTCGAGCACATGCTTGAAGCGCAGGTCGCGCTTCTCCTTCTCCTGGTTTATAAGGTCTATGTTCAGCACGACGACGCGCCGCCCGGCGAGGCGCGCGTAGCGCCCTTCATCGATAAGTTCCGCGAGCTTGTGGACCGTCGAGGTCTTGCCGCAGCCGGCGGGGCCGGTCAATGCTACGTTGTTCTGCTCCTCGGAGGCGAGCGCTACGGCTATGCGGTCGAGCGCGCCGAAATCCTCAAGTATCTGTTCCACGCCGCGCGTGCCCCGTCCGAGCTGGCGTCCGTATTTCGCGCAGAGCGGCGGAAGTTTGTCAGCAGCATTCCTCACAGCGTCTCGCCCTCCTCAAGCAGCGATTCGAGCGTCAGCCTCTCGGCCTTCGCCGCGCCGTCCGTAATCCATAGCTTCGTCTCAGCGCCGCGCTTCCTGCGCAGCTTCTCGCGCAAACGCACGCGCTCCACGGGCCGCTCTTCAAGCGCAGCGTAGCGCACCTTGCCGTCCTCCTCGACGGCGCGTATCTCTCCGTCGAGGTCGTCCGGTCTGTATATGACGTCGGCGTCCGAGACGTAGGCGTCGAAGGCCTTGTTGAGCCGCTCCTCCTTCGTCGCGTGCCAGACGCGGCGGTCGCTAAGCGAATAGAGCGTCTCTATGAGCTGAGCCTCCTCGGCACGGCTTTCGAGCGAAAGGCGCGAGAAGTTCTCATAGCCGAAGACGAAACCGAGATTTTCCCAGCTCTGGCGGAATTTGTCGAGCACATTGACGAGTCCCCAGCGATCTATCTCCGGAACAAGCACGACCGCGCGCCGCCCCGCGTTCTGCGCCGCGGCCCCCGCCGCCGCCGCGAGCAGCGCCGCGAAGCCCCTGTCCGCCGAGCCGTTTCCGCACGAGCAGACGAAAAGCGGCCGCCCCTGCGGCGATTTGAAGTACTCGTCGAGCTTCAGCGTCGGAAGCGCGGAAAGCAGCGCCGCCTTGTCGGCTACGAGCGAAAGCAGCGCACGGAAGTCCGCCGTGCTCGCGTCGGCCTGCATCTTGATGCAGCGCTGCGTGTTTGACGTTTCGGAGGTGGTGAAAAGCAAGTCGGCGAAGGGCACGGGCGCGTCCCTGTCGCCGTTCTTCTGGAAGCGCAGCTCCTTTTCAAGAACATACTCAGCGAGGGCATAATCTCGAGTGCGCGGCGCGCCTAGACTCTCGGCCGCGCTTATCGCGCGTTTGTCGGGCAACGCGTCCTTCTCGCCGTTGACAGCCTTCGTCATTAGCGATTCGACATACTTGTGCTGGCGGCAGAAAATTGAAAAAAGATTGAGCCGCCCCAGCACCGCTTCGATTTCGCGCCCGCCCGCTATGTTGCGCAGCACGTTCTTTTCCGTCTCAAGCATATAGACGATCATGCGGTCGGTGACGAGCTTCCCGAGGTCGTCGAAAAATTTGTCGTTAGCGTCGCGCGAGCGTATCTCCTGATAGGCAGCCTGACGCACGGCGTTCGCAATATTCGCGCTCGACTCGCCCGCCGTTTCGTTAAGCGCGAAAGGCTCGATAAGGTCGGGCAGCACCGAACCGCGGCTAGTGAGGTCCGCGAGCATCGCCTCTCCGACATAGCTTTCGTAAAGCCCTCCCGAGTGATCCAGCACGATCAGCGCGTCGTCAGGAAACTCACTCGTCCAGGCCGCGGCCAACGCGCGGAAACTGGCCGCCTTCCTGTCGTTGCCGCCGAGCATAAGCGTGTTCCCGCTCCGCGCAAGCCCCGGCTCAAAATTACATATATCGATCATAAAAATTCCCCGCACACGGCAAAGCCGCAGATAATAAAAACAACTGTCAGTATAACATAAAAAGCGGACGTCACGCACGCACGGCGGGCCTCGCCAGACTCATGCCAGGATACGAAAAACGCCGTCCCGGTTCCAAGCGCGCGTAAGGCTGCGGGACACCGGGACGGCGGTGATGCTTCCTGATTATCAATAAAATCCGGCAGGTTTCGCTGCGCCGCCTGTCGGCGCGCTATACACTGCGCTTTTCCACCGAACTTACGACTTCCGGCGGCAGAGGGCCTTCCTTCAACATTTTTTCATAGAGTTCTTCCGTCTTTGACTGGATGCGCTCCATCGAGACGCCTAACTGCTGCGCGTACCAGACGGCACCGCCGGCGCCGACGCCTTCCTTTATGAAGCCTTTTTCGTAGTCTGCAAGGCCTGGGAAACGCGAGTACGTGAAGTCGAGCGGCGCGGCGTACCAGCGGACGCCGATTTTTTCCGCGTACTCTTCGAGGCAGCTCGTCGGGTCTATGTGGACGTACTTCGTCGTCGCGACGAGTATGTCGCGCGTGAAGCCCATATCGCGCAATATCGCTGCGACGGCCATCATCTGCGTGCCGCCGGCGAGCGTTATCTGTACGCCGTCAGGCAGCGCGGCGGCGTATGCCGCTACTGCTACCTGCATAGGGTCGCCTATCTCGGCGGGGACGCGCAGCCCCATGCCTTTCATGCCGCCCACGCCGATGCCGAGGCGCGCGGAGGTCTCTTTCCATATCCGCTCCTTGAGAGTAAGCGGGTTCTCCGGGCCCGCCGACGAGACTGTGCCCGGATAGCCGAGCGCGCGAAGCACGAGCATCGCCGTCGTCGTGCCGCCCGGCACTGATTCCGCAAGGACGACTTGTTTCACGCTCTTATCAAGCGAGCGCGCGAGCACGGCGGAACGTTCAGCTATCTCCTGCCAGTCGGGGACGGCGCTTTCGAAGCGCATGTCGCGCCCCGGAGCTTCGCTGACTGTCACATGCGGCGACGCCGGCGCTATCGAGGTGCCGACGCGCACCGTCTGCGCAGGGAATCCAGCTTCGAGCAGAGCGGCGCGCGTGACGACGGCGGGCGACGGATGGCCGAACGGGTCAAACGGCAGAGTAGGCGCGACTTTCGGACGGTCGTAGAAAAGCATGTCTGCGTCGGCCGGCGCCGTGTAGGGAAGAGCGTCGACATTGGAACCAGCTGCGGAAAGCCCGGGAATCCTCGCGAGCGCAGTTTCGCCTATGAACAACAGAAACATTGTTGATTTTTCCCCCTTACGGAACAACGGTTTGAGTGTTACAATGCGCCATAGGTGTTCCCCGCAAACGGCGGAGTGCCTCTTTAATTATTCAGCGCCGCTCAGCTTATGCGCCGAATGCGCACTAAGAAATTATATTACAGCGGCGTAGTTTGCGTAAATAACGCGCGGACTTTTGAAGGAGGAATATCCGTGGCTTCAAAGCTCGCCCCGACGAGGGGCAATCTCGTCAAACTCACCAGGGACATGGCGATGGCGCAGTCCGGACACGACCTCCTGGATCAGAAGCGTCAGGTTCTCATGATGGAGCTCGTCCGTTACATAGACTCCGCCAAGAAAATACAGGAAGACGTCTCGAAGGTATTCCAGGACGCTTACTCCGCGCTCCAGAAGGCGAACGTCTCGCTCGGCATCGACACCGTGGGCGACATATCAGAATCCATACCAGTGACGACGGACATAACGGTCCGCCTCCATTCAATAATGGGAGTTGAAATTCCCGACATCGACCCGCTAAGCGGCGAGGCGATACCGAGTTATTCCTTCCACGGATCGTCGGGCGCGATGGACGCGGCGTATGCGAAGTTCCGCCGCGTCATGGTGCTCGTCGCGCAGCTGGCTGAGATAGAGACGAGCGTCTACAGGCTGGCCGTTCAGATCAGAAAAACACATAGGAGGGTCAACGCCCTCGAAAAAGTTGTAATTCCGCACGACATGGTGGAAATCCGTTTCATCACGGACGTGTTGGAGGAAAGCGACCGCGAGGACTTCACAAGGATGAAGATCGCCCAGAAAAAAATAAAGGATTAGTGCGTCAAACCTAAGGGAGGGGATTTTTCATGAGTACTCTGCAGGAGGTCCTAGCCGTTCTTCTCGGCGCAGAATCTGAGGCGAAAAGGATCGTCGACGATTCAAAAAACGAGGCCGAGTCGTTGCTGCGTACGGCGCAGGAGAAATTCGCAGCCGAAAGGGCGAACCAGATGGCGTCGGCTCGTGAACAGGCGAAAGGCATAATGGAGACGGCGCTCAACTCAGCCAGGACCGAGGCCGACCAGATCGCGAACCTCGGGAAGGAAGAACGGGCCCGCATGCAGAAGCGTTTTGAAGAAAACGTCGACGCCGTAATCAATTCGATGGTCTCTGAGACGGCCGAAAGCTTCAGAACCAAGAAAAGAGGCAGAATATAAGTGTCGTTTTCGGATGGATCGGCTACCGCTTTAGGGGTCAAGGCACACGTACTGTACAGCCGGCTTCTGAAAGCCGACGAATACTGGGCGCTGCTAGGTCTCAACTCGACGGCGGAAATAGCTGATTTCCTAAAGCAGACGGAGGGCTACAAGGACCGCCTTGAGACATTGCTGCCGGCGAAAGTCCACCGCATAGACCTTGAAAACGCGGTAAAATCGTCGGTCCTGGCTGAAGCCAACTCCTTTGTTTTCTATCTGCAAGGAAGCTTGCGCAAGTTTTTCGTGGACTGGATCAGCCGCTACGAAGCGGAGCAGCTCAAGAGCATATTCCGTTGGATGCATTCGAAGCGCGTAGACCGGGACCTCATGAGACAGAGGCTCTTTAAGTTCTCCGGTTCGAAGCTGCCGTATGACGCGCTGCTGAACTGCCGCGACTACAAAGAAATTCTGGAAACGCTGCACGACACAAAATATTACAAAGTGCTGCGCGAGCCGGTGCGCCGCCTGATGAACGGAGAGCAGTCCCTGTTCTCTCTGGAACTCGCGATCGACAACCTTGTCGAAACCGACATATACTCAGACCTGGCCGGGCTTCCGCAGAACGAGCGCAGGATTCTGGCGCCTCTCTTCGGCACACGCGTGGACCTGCTCAACCTTTACCACTTTCACCGCTGCGTCTGGTACTACAACATGACGGTAGAAGAGACGCTCAGCCGCATGTTGCCTGTAAGATACAGAGTCAATGCGCGCCATCTGCGCAATATGATGCGCGGCGGCGATGCTGAAGAGCGCCTCAACATAATGGAAGAAACATTCCCAGTTTACGCGAAGATATTCCGCGATGCGATAGACAGCGACGACGCGGAGCTGTCGCTCGAGATGTCGATACGCCGCTTCAACTATCTGAAGGCGCTCGCGATACTGCGCGACGGAGTACCAGGCTTCCATACCGCCGTAGCCTATTTCATACTGAAAGACCACGAGGTAACTGACATCATAAGAATGATTGAGGACGTACGCTACGACTACGACCGCAGGAGCGCGGCGCAGTACCTGATACGTCCCATACTTAACGGGGGTGAACCCACATGGCAGTAATGAAGATGGTCGCGCTGACCATGATAGGGCCTCAGTCGGAGATGGAGCCCGTCGCGCGCCGCATGGTGCTGACGGGGGGATTCCAGCCGCTTCCGCTCGATATACTCATCAATGACAGGTCGCTGCGGTCTAAAATAACGACTGAGACTGAGAACCCTTACGACGAACTTCTCGTCAAGAGCTCAACGATCTGGAAGGTCGCCGGCGAGATGATCCCCGAACCGCAGCCGGTTACGATAACCAAGGACTTCACGCTCTCCAGAGCGCGTATGCTCGTAGATCAGACTTCAAAAAAGCTCCAAGTCTGGGAACAGCGCAGACGCGTCCTTGTCGAAGAGGAAGAACTGCTGAGGGCGGCCAAGCTCTTTGTGGAAGCACTCAAAGGAACGGAGTTCGGCCCCGGAGAACTGGCGTCGGGGCGATTTGCGAAAACCTTCTTCGGATATCTCTCGAATGAAAATTACGATAGGCTTTTGGAAAGCAGTGAAGAGGCCCCTATAGCGGTCAACGGGCTTACTTCCGCCAACGGGAACACGTGGGTGTTGGTGATAACGGTTCCAGGATACGAGGAATCGACGCAAAAGTTGCTTGAAGCCGTCTACTTCAAAGAATTTCCGCTTGAAGAGATAGCATCTCAGCTCAGCGGCGACGACCCGCTCGCGCTCGTTGAAAAACGCATACTGAACCGCCAGACCGCCATACGAGGCCTGGCGAAAGCGGCTAAGGACATGCTGAGGGCACACCGCAGCGATTTCGAGTTGCTCTATTCTCAGCTCTACACGATGCAGAGGGTCTACGACATATGTAAGGGGCGCGGGGAAATAAGCGGCATGTTCGTTCTTTCAGGATGGATTCCCGCCGACACATACGCCGAAATATCGAAGACGTTGGCCAAAGAAGCGCCCATGACGACGCTGATGGTCGAAGAGACGACCGACATCAAGTACACCGGCATACGCATACCGACCAAGCTCAAGAACAACGTGATATTCCGTTCCTTCCAGGACATAGTCGCGATGTACAGCCTGCCGTCGTACGGAGAGATAGACCCGTCGCCTATAGTCGCCATTTCCTTCATACTCTTCTTTGGATTTATGTTCGGCGACGTAGGGCACGGGCTGATGATTTTCCTCGGCTCGATGCTCATGGTGAAACGCGGCATAATGCGCCGCTCGCTCGGACAGGTAATGAAAATGGCATCCATTTCATCAATGTTCTTCGGCCTGATGTATGGAAGCATATTCGGCGTCGAAGGCGTAATCCCTGAATTCTGGCTCAACCCGATGCACGATGTGAACACGCTGCTCGCCGTGTCGATAGGGCTTGGGGTGTTTATGATAAGCCTAGGGCTGATACTGAACATGATCAGGCAGTACAGGGCGAAGGATTTCGGGCGGCTGCTCTTCGACGGGCAGGGTCTCGCCGGGCTCGCGATGTACTGGACTCTGTGCGCCCTTGGAATGGTTTACATAACTGGTTCGACAATATCGGAGAAAACGGCAGACCTCATGTGGGCCGGGGTGGGGCTCATGATCGTCGTGATGGTATTCCGCGACGTACTTGCGCGCTACCTGCTGCACCAGAAGGGGCACGGGGAGTCGCCGGTACTGAATATCTTTGAGATACTGCACAACCTGCTCTCGTTCGTCTCCAACACGGCCTCGTTCGTCAGGCTCGCCGCTTTCGCCCTGAACCACGTCGGCCTATCGCTCGCCGTCATAATGCTCTCGGATATGGTGCATACTCTTCCGGGCGGCATAGTGATGAAGGGGATAGTCCTTCTGATAGGAAATCTTATAATCGTATGCCTTGAAGGACTGATAGTATTTATACAGACTCTACGTCTTGAATACTACGAGTTCTTCGGTAAATTCTATAAGGGCGGCGGCAGCGCGTTTAGGCCCGTCGGCTGGAAAAGAGAAGGAAGCAAATATTCGGCCAAGGCCGGATCTGAAGATTTTTAACAGAGTATGCTGATCCGCCCATATCTTTGTGCGGTGGAAGCAACAAAACTCAACGATAACAAATAAAGAATATAAAAAAGGAGAGGTTTACAATGTTTGGTTTGATGTTAAGCTGCGGTACGGTCGCCACCCTTTTAATAGCGGGCTGCATTCTGAAAAGGGCTGGAGTCAAGGGAAGCAGAAAGATCTACGCCTCCGCTCTGGGCGTCTCGTCGTTGCTGGTGCTCACTGGAGCGATACTTGCTCTCTTCTCCGACGCTTCGCTTGCAGCGGAAGGCGCAGCCGCCGTCGCAAAAGAAGTTTCCGTAGGTTCCGGGCTCGGCTTCATCGCCGCAGCGTGCGCTACAGGACTCGCCTGCGTCGGCGCGGGACTCGCAGTCGCCAACGTCGGAGCCGCAGCTCTGGGGCTCGTTGGAGAAAAGCCGGAAATGCTAGGAACGACGCTCATCTATCTCGGCCTTGCAGAAGGTATCGCAATATACGGCGTCATCATCTCACTGCTCGTAATCCAGCGCCTGTAGCGTAGGCAAGGCAAATGAGAGCTTTCCTGATCAGCGATAACCACGACTCCCTGGTCGGCATGCGGCTTGCAGGGATAGAGGGCGTGCTGGTCCATACTCCCGACGAGACCTACGAGGCGGTTAAGCAGGCTTTGAAGATACGAGACCTCGCGATCCTCGCCATTACGGAAAAAGCCGCGGAGATGGCTCAGGAAATAGTACAGCAGCTCCGGGAACGCGGAGATCTGCCGCTGGTCGTGGAGATACCCGACAGGTTCGGTACCAAAAGGGGTCCTGATTTTCTGACCCGCTATGTGCAGGAAGCAATTGGGGTGAAAATGTGATGAAAGAAGTATCCAATGAAAAAATAGGCAGCCTCAGGGATATAATCCTCGACCGCGCCGTCGGCGAGAAGAAAAACAACATGATACAGGGCAAGCGCGAAGCTGAAGCTTGGGTCAACAGTGAGACGGAAAAGCTTCAGCGCGAAACGAACCTTATAATACAGGATGCGCGCAAGCGCGCCGAAGACATCCGCCGCCGCCAGATACTTGCAGCAGAGCGCGAGAAATCCACGGAAACTCTGCGTCTTCAGAACCGCATACTGCAAGACGCTATGGGACGGCTTCAGGACAAGCTGGTACGCCTCCGTGAGCAGGACGACTACATCGACATCCTCACCGGGATGTGCTCTGACGCAGTCGAATCGCTCGGAGTCAAGGCGCCGATGAAGCTGCGCCTATCCGCTGTAGACGCGCCGCTGGCTGGGAAAGTGATAGAAAATCTGACTGCGGCGTACAGCGGCCTCAACATCACCTTCAATCCAGAACCGGCTCCGATACTCGGCGGCTGCTGGGTCTCCGCAGATAACGGACGCAGGCAGGTCAACCTCGACTGGCAGAGCCTGACTCAGGAAATGGCAGACTCTCTTGCGGAACGTCTGCTGCCGCTGCTTTAGGAGGAATAGCCATTGGAACAAAAAAGTAACGGGCAGTCCCTGCATACAGGAACTGTCGAATTTGTAAACGGCCCAGTCATCAGAGCCGCAGGAATGCGGGACTTCGGCATGCGCGAAGTCGTCCACGTCGGCCCGCACAAGCTGATGGGCGAAATAATCAAGATGGAGGGCGAAAGCGCGACTATTCAGGTCTATGAGGACACGGAAGGCCTGCGTGTAAATGAAGAAATCGTCGGCACGGGCGAACCGTTGTCGATAGAACTCGGGCCAGGCCTTATCGGCAGCTTCTTCGACGGCATAGGCCGCCCGCTGGACGCACTGCTTGAAAAAGAGGGCATGTACATTTCGCCGGGCACGACCGTTAACATGATCGACCGCAACAAGACGTGGGACGTGACGCCGGCGGCGAAGGTCGGCGACATGGTCTCAGGCGGCATGGTGCTCGCAACGATTCAGGAAACGCCGCTGCTCGTCCACAAGATCATGGCTCCACCGTCGTTCGAGGGCGAGATAACTTGGATAATACCTGCCGGACGCCACCACGCGGGAAGCGACGTAGCTAGAGTGAAAGACGCTTTCGGACGTGAGGTCGCTATCCCGATGATACAGCGATGGCCGGTTCGCACGCCGCGTCCGTACCGTGAACGTCTGCTGCCCAACGAACCGTTCGTAACAGGACAGCGCGTCATAGACGGGCTGTTCCCGCTCGCGAAAGGCGGCACAGCATGCATCCCTGGCGGATTTGGTACTGGCAAGACAGTTACGCAGCACCAGCTTGCAAAATGGGGCGACGCGCAGGTCGTCATCTACATAGGCTGCGGAGAACGCGGCAATGAAATGACGGACGTCCTCGAGCAGTTCCCGGTGCTCGAAGACCCGCGCTCTGGCCGTCCGCTGATGGAGCGCACTATACTTATAGCGAACACGTCGAACATGCCGGTCGCGGCGCGCGAAGCGTCTATATACACCGGCATCACGATAGCAGAGTACTTCCGCGACATGGGCTACGACGTCGCGATAATGGCTGACTCCACCTCGCGCTGGGCGGAGGCTCTGCGTGAGCTTTCTGGACGCCTTGAAGAGATACCGGCAGAAGAGGGCTTCCCAGCATACCTCCCGAGCCGCCTCGCCGAATTCTACGAGCGCGCCGGGCGCGGCGTCACAATCGGCGGCGAAAACGGCAGCGTCAGCGTCATCGGCGCCGTCTCTCCCCCCGGAGGCGACTTCACGGAACCGGTAACGCGCCACACGAAGCGTTTCATCCGCTGCTTCTGGGGGCTCGACAAAAACCTTGCCAACGCGCGCCACTACCCCGCCATTTCATGGACGGATTCGTACAGCGAATACGCTTCTGAAGTCGACGGATGGTTCTGCTCCAACGTGGACCCTCGCTGGGGAGAGGTGCGCGAAGAGGTAAGGAACATCCTGGCGGAGGACAACAAAATACAGCAGGTAATCAAGCTCGTAGGCGAAGACGTTCTTCCCGACGACCAAAGGCTCATCGCCTTCACAGCGTTCCTTATAAAGAACGGATACCTGCAGCAGAACTCCTTCACGGCGGACTCATACTCGCCTCCGCTCAAGGGTTTTGAAATACTCTCCGTCATCCTCGACTTCTACCACAAGGCGCTCGACCTCGTGCACAAAGACATTCCGATCTCACTGATAAGAGAGGACGACTCGGTAGACGCGATCACGCACCTCAGGGAACTGCCGTCGGAGGACAAAGAGGGGTTCGAAAAAGTGCGCGGGCGCATCGCGGAGCACCTCAACCGCGTCGCAGCGGAACGCACGAAAAAGTTGAGGGGTGAGTAAAAGATGCCAAGAGCTGAATACATAGGCGTAAAAGACATAGAAGGGCCGTTCATACTGATAGAAAACGCAATAGGCGTCGGATACGGCGAGCTTGTCGACATACGCGACGCGGCCGGTAACATCCGCCACGGGCAGGTAAAATCGCTCAGCGAAAAAGCTACGCTCGTACAGGTATTCACCGGCACCGGCGACCTCGTCCCGAATACGACGAAGGTGCGCTTTCTCGGGAAACCGCTCGAAGTACGCCTTTCCAAATATATGCTCGGACGCACATTCAACGGCCTCGGCGAGCCGCGCGACGGCTGCGGCGAGATATACGGAGGCAAGCGCGTAAACATCAACGGGCTCCCGCTTAACCCGATGGCGCGCCAGTACCCGCGCGACTTCATCCACACCGGCATTTCGGCCATCGACACTCTGATGACGCTGATACGCGGTCAGAAGCTGCCGATATTCTCCGGCAACGGGCTGCCGCACAACCAGCTTGCGGTGCAGATAGCGACGCAGGCGAAGGTCGTCGGCTCCGATGAATTCGCCGTCGTCTTCGCAGGAATCGGAGTCAAGCACGACGACGCGGCCTACTTCATGCAGGAGCTCTCGTCGCGCGGGCACAGCAACAACATCGTGACCTTCCTGAATCTCGCAGACGACCCCGTCATCGAGCGAATCGCGACGCCGCGAATGGCGCTTTCAACGGCGGAATACCTCGCCTACGAGCTCGGTATGCACGTCCTCGTCATAATGACGGACATGACGAGCTACTGCGAAGCGCTGCGCGAGCTTGGAGTCGCGGCAGGCGAAGTCCCGAGCCGCAAAGGCTACCCAGCCTATCTTTACAGCGACCTCGCCTCGCTCTACGAGCGCGCCGGCGTCGTGCGCGGCAAAGAAGGCAGCGTCACGCAGATACCGATACTGACGATGCCGAACGACGACATCACACACCCGATACCGGACCTTACGGGGTTCATCACCGAGGGGCAGATCGTTCTCTCGCGCGACTTAGACGCGAAAAACATCTACCCGCCGATAGACATTCTAACGAGCCTTTCGCGCTTGATGAAGGACGGCATAGGCAAGGGCTATACGCGCGAAGACCATCCAAGCGTATCAAGCCAGCTCTTCGCCTCCTACAGCCGCGTGCAGGAAGTGCGCTCGCTTGCATCCGTCGTCGGCGAAGACGAACTCTCCAAGACTGACAAGGCGTTCCTCAACTTCGGCAAGATTTTTGAAGAGCGCTTCCTGGAACAGGGCAAGGAGGACGACCGCGAAATAGGCTACTCGCTCGACATGGCCTGGGAAATTCTCGGAGAGCTGCCGACCTCGGAGCTCACGCGCGTCAGCCTCACCGAAATCAAGGAACACATCAAGAAAAAGGATGAGGCGTAGCCGCATCCCGCAAATTACGAAGCAATGCGAAAAGCCCGCCGTGCGCGGGCTTTTTTGCTGCGCGCGGCGGCTCATAACACGAGCCGGGCTTACAGAATAATTTGATACGGCGCCGCGCAGCCGCATATCTTACGTTCATGTTATAATTCTCGGCAAAACCTGTATATTTCAGCTACGGAGGACAGACCGATGATAAACAAAATAGCGCTCGCCGGATGCGGCAACGTAGGGACAGCTCTTCTTGAGATACTCCACGAGAAAAAAGACGAACTGAGAGAAAAATACGGCTTCGAATACAAGGTCGTCCTCGTCAGCGACCTCGTCAAGGGCGTCATAATGGACGTCGAAGGGCTCGACCTAGGCGCGGCACTCGAATCTGTACGTGAAACGCGCACATTTGAGAAACTTCCGCGCGCCGAAGGGACTTTCGAAGAACTGCTAGAACGTTCCGGCGCGACGATGCTCGCCGAAGGCACGCCGACGAATCTCAAAACGGGCGAGCCTGGCCTAACGCATATACGCGCGGCGCTCTCGCGCGGAATCAGCGTAACGACGACGAACAAAGGGCCGATAGCCCTGGCTTTCGACGAACTGACGGAACTCGCAAAAGCCAACGGCGCGCAGCTCTCTTACGAGGGCGTCGTCATGAGCGGCACGCCGCTTATCGACATGATAAAGAACGGCGTAGCCGGCTGCTCCGTCCTGAAGCTTGAAGGAATCCTGAACGGCACGACGAACTTCATGCTCACGAAGATGGCGGAAGGCGCAGAATACGGCGCGGCGCTCGCGGAGGCGCAGTCGCTCGGCTACGCAGAAGCCGACCCGACCGGCGACGTCGAGGGCTGGGACGCGGCGGTAAAGGTCTCCATACTGGCAAAAATCCTCTTCGGCGCGGACGTTCCTGTCGACAAGGTTGAGCGCACGGGCATAACCAAAGTCACGCCCGCGCAGATAGAAGAAGCGAAAAAGAACGGCCACGCCGTCAAGCTCATCGCTGGGCTCGACGCCTCCGGCGCGCAGCTCCGCGCCTACGTTGAACCGAAGGAGATCCCGACGTCGCACCCTCTCGCATCGATAAACGGCGCGACCAACGCGATAACGGTCACTACGGACAACCTCGGCGACGTAACTCTTATAGGCCCCGGAGCGGGGCGCAGAGAAACAGGCCAGGCCCTGCTCGGCGACATGATACGCATGAGCGCGCGCTGATTCGCCCAAGCCGCACAAATAACGGAACAGCCGCACGGGATTTCCGCGCGGCTGTTTTTATGCGCTGGGACTCTATGTGCATAGAGCAAAAAAGAGACGCGTAAGCGTCTCTTTTTTACGTGTGATATCTTGGAAAAGCGCTGTTATTTCGCCTTCAGATTGCCGTCGTCGTCGTAATCGTCAAGGGCTTTGCTGACAATTTTACTAAGGCCGATGAGGGCGATGAGGTTCGGGAATACCATTATTCCGTTGAAGAAGTCCGCAAGTTCCCATACAAGACCGAGCTTGAGCACTGAGCCAAGAACTACGAAGCAGAGGACTATAATGCGGAACACTGTGAGGACGCTTTGATTGTCCTTAAAGAGATACTTGACGTTCTGCTCGGCGAAGAAGTACCAGCCGATTACCGTAGAGAAGGCGAAGAAGAGAAGGCATATAGCAACGAATGGATAGCCAAACGAGCCGAGGCCGATGCTGAACGCATTCTGCGTAAGCGTGATGCCGTTCGCCTTGCCGTCGAGCGCGCCGGTCGTCAGTATTACGAACGCGGTCATATTGAGGACGCAGAAGGTGTCGATGAATACGCTCATGATGGCTACAAAGCCCTGGTCGGCGGGATGTTTGACTTTCGCGACCGCATGCGCGTGCGGCGTCGACCCCATGCCGGCTTCGTTTGAGAAGAGGCCGCGCGCGACGCCGTAGCGTATTGCTTCTTTCATCGTCGCTCCGATAAGTCCGCCCGTCGCCGCGGCTGGGTTGAACGCGCCTTCAAAGATCATACCGAAAGCTGGGAGAATGTTGGAAGCGTGGGTCACAAGGATGTAAAGCCCTCCTATGAGATAGCCAGCCGCCATGATCGGGACCATTTTCTCCGTAACGGAAGCGATGCGGCCTATGCCACCGAAGAACACGAAGCCTGCTAAGACTGCGACAACCACTCCGACGACGAGCCTGTTGACGCCGAACGCGTTGCTAAATGCGTCGGCTATCGAGTTGGACTGGACCATGTTGCCGATGAAACCGAGCGCAATGATGATTGCGACGGAGAAGAACGCCGCGAGCGCAGGGCATTTGAGCCCTTTCGATATGTAGTAGGCGGGGCCGCCAACTACGCCGCTCTCGCGCTTCTCGCGGTAAGTCTGCGCAAGCACCGCTTCTGCAAACACCGTCGCCATGCCGAAGAATGCTGCTATCCACATCCAGAAGATGGCTCCGGGACCTCCCATCGCGATGGCGGTGGCGGCTCCGGCGAGGTTGCCGGTCCCGACCTGCGCCGCGATAGCCGTGGCGAGAGCCTGGAATGAGCTCATTCCGTCCTTGTCTGCGCGTTTCCCAAAAAGCGTGATATTGCCGAAAACTTTCTTCGCAGCGAGGCCGAATTTGCGTACCTGTACGAACCTCAGCTTCAGTGTGAAATAAAGCCCCGTGCCGCATAGAAGCGGTATAAGGCAGTATAATCCCCAGATAAACGAGTTGGCCTTTACTACAAGCGCTGTTAACTGATCCATAAGAACTTACCTCCCAGTAGTTATGAATGAGACTACAACCACTTAAGTATATTTTGTACATCCGTCCAAACAACACAAAAATCAACGGTTTTGTCCGAATGTGGCCTCATTATATAAGCAGAAATTGGACTTGTAAATTATTATCTGTAAATTAACTACATAAAAAAGGTTGTTTTTTGTTCATGAGAGAGAGCTTTTTGCCCTTTTGCGACAGTTACGAAGAACTATTTTGTTCGTTTTTACAATGGCGGCGCGCCGTTGCATGCGCGCCGCCTGACTAAAACTTAGGGAACTATTTCTATCCAGTAGCCGTCTGGGTCCTCGATGAAATAGATGCCCATGTCTGGGTTTTCGTAGCAGACGCAGCCCATGTCGCCGTGGAGCTTGCGTGCAGCTTCGAAGTCCTTGGCTGTGAATGCAATGTGAAATTCGCATTCGCCGAGGTCGTAGCGCTCTTTGCGGTCGTGCAGGTATGTCAGTTCAAGCGTGAATGGCGTTTCCCCGTCGGTGAGGTAAACTAGCGTGAATCCCTCGCGCTCTACGCGGCGCGCTTCGGAAAGGCCGAGCGCTTTTTTGTAGAAGTCGAGGCTCTTCTGCAAATCGAGTACGTTGAAGTTGAAGTGATTGAACTTAAACATGTCGCTTTGTTTTACATGAACGCACGGTTGAGTATGAAGAGTACCGAGAGGCCGTAGAGCAGCCAGTTGACCTCTTTGCCACGCCCCATAAGGACCTTGAGCGCGACGTACGAAAGCACGCCGAACTCGATGCCCGCCGCGATGCTGTAGGCGAACGGCATCATGAAGAAGGCGATGAGCGCGGGGAAAAATTCCGTCCAGTCATCGAATTTCATTTCCTTGAAGCCCATCATCATGTAGCCGCCGACCATGATGAGCGCCGGAGCCGTCGCGCAGCCCGGTACTATCGAGATCAGCGGGTTGAAGAACATCGCCAGGAGGAAAAGCACGGCAACTGTGAGCGCCGTGAGGCCGGTGCGTCCGCCCTGCTCGACGCCGCTCGCGCTTTCGACGAAAGTCGTGACGGTCGATGTGCCGAGCACTGCGCCCGCGGTCGTCCCTATAGCGTCCGCCATAAGCGCACGGCTCGCCTTGGGCAGGCGGCCGTTTTCGTCAAGCATGTTGGCGCGGCTGGAAACCCCGACGAGCGTCCCGACGGTGTCAAAGAAATCGACGAAGAAGAAAGCGAGCGTGATGCTCCAGAAAGCCGGCTGCGTAAGCATCGAGAAATCCATCTTCATGAATATCGGAGAGAGCGATGGCGGCATGGAGACGATTCCCTCCGGCATCTTCGCGACGCCGAGCGGTATCGCCAGTATCGTCACAACGACGACTCCGATCAGAATTCCGCCCTTTACGCGGCGCGCCTCAAGAGTGACCATGAGCAGAAGGCCGAGGATGGAGAGCAGCGCAGGGACGTTGCCGCTGAGTTTGCCGAGGCCGAGCAGCACCGCTGGATTGTCGACGATTATGCCGGAGCCTTGGAGGCCGATGAATGTGATGAAGAGCCCGATGCCTGCTGAGACGCCTATCTTGAGGGTCTTGGGGATCGAGTTGACGACCTCTTCGCGCACCTTAGTGTAGGTAAGCAGAATAAAGATGACGCCTTCGACGAAGACCGCAGCCAGCGCAACCTGCCACGGTATCCCCATTCCGAGGACGACTGTGAAGGCGAAGAAGGCGTTGAGCCCCATACCCGGCGCGAGCGCGAACGGGTAGTTAGCAAGGAACGCCATGAGGAAGGTTGCGAGCGACGCGCCGAGGCACGTGGCGACGAGGACGGAGCCGAAGGGCATTCCAGTCTCAGAGAGTATGCCGGGATTGACGAAGATGATGTAGGCCATCGTAACGAAGGTCGTTATCCCCGCCATGATCTCCCTACGCACGTCCGTGCCGTGTTCCGAGAGTTTGAACTGCCTCTCAAACCAAGAGTTCATGAAAAATTCCTCCCAAAAAATTTTTTCGCGCCGCAAAAGCGGCGAAAAATACGGCATTATTATACATCTATTACACGGCAATAACCGCAAAACGTCCGTAAAAGCGCCGCGTAACATACAAAGGTTGCGCTTCGTAAAATTACCGATTTTTCTCCAGAGCTCTTGCATTTGCACCGTTCTACAGACGATAATATAATTGGTAGAAGGAGAGAAGAAATTATGGGCTACTTTACCAATTTCAGAAAGTCATACTACGCGGCTCTTCTCACGGCCTTTTACATCGCTCTCCAGGCGTTTATCCTGCTGACCGAAGCCGGGGCTGTTTCGCCCGACCTGCGCGACGTGCAGAGCATGTACATGATGCAGACGCTGCGCAGCGTCAACGACGACGCGACCGTCTCGCAGCGTGCCACGTTCGCTGTGTTCTTTGCCGCGCTTGGTTCCGCCATGCAGCCGAAGCAGCTGACAGACGCCTTCGCAGAAGGACTTGACGCGTTCTTCCGCCGTCTTCCGGCGTGGGCTTTCTGGAACGCTGAGATAGGCTTGGCGCAGGAAGCGCGCGCCTCGGCCGACATGGTCTTTAGGAAATAAGCATACCCTTTTTCTCATAAAATTTCCCTATTCATCTAAAAATAAATTCCGACAGACGGCAGGTCGCGCTCACGCGCGCGCCGGACGTGTCCGGCCTCCGCCCCGCGCCGCGGGACGGCAGGCGAAGCTTCTCTTCGGGAGGAATGACTACAATGCAGCTTCTTCATGCTGGACTTGATATCGGCTCGACCACGGCGAAAGTCGTCGTGCTCGACGAATACGACAGAATAATTTTCAGCCGCTACAGCCGCCACTTCGCAGATATACGCGCGGCTGTCAGCAAGCTCGTAAACGAGATGAGAGATAGGTTCGCTGGCTCGCGCTTCACGCTCGCGATGGCGGGCTCAGGCGCGTTGGAACTCGCGCAGGGTATGGACGTGCCGTTCACGCAGGAACAGATAGCCTGCACGGCGAGCATCGCGCGCTTCCTTCCCGGCGTCGACGTCTGCATCGAGCTCGGAGGCGAGGACGCAAAGATAACCTTCTTCGACCCGGCGGGCGCGGAGCAGCGCATGAACGAGACCTGCGCCGGAGGCACGGGGGCCTTCCTCGACCAGATGGCGACGCTGTTCGGCATCGACGCCGCTGGGCTCAACGAGATGGCGAAGGGCTATAAGACTATATACCCGATCGCTTCGCGCTGCGGTGTTTTCGCAAAGACGGACGTGCAGGCCCTGCTCAACGACGGCGCATCTAAGCCGGACGTCGCGGCCTCGATTTTCCAGGCCATCGTCAACCAGACGATAAGCGGCCTTGCCTGCGGGCGCAAGATACAGGGGCGCGTCGCGTTCCTCGGCGGGCCGCTTTACTTCCTCTCCGAGCTGCGCAAGCGCTTCGCCGAGACGCTGAAGCTGCCGCCCGAACAGTGCATATTCCCGGAGAATCCGCACCTCTTCGTCGCGATGGGCGCGGCGATAAGCGCGAAGCAGTACGGCGCCGTCGCCGCCGACGTGCTTCAGAAGCGCGCGGAGCATTTCTTCATATCGCACAAAGACGAGAAGCACTCTATCCTGCCTCCGCTCTTCACCTCCGAGGCGGAACTCGACAGTTTCATGGAACGTCATTCAAAATGCGCTGCGAAGCGCTTGGACATCGCGGGCTACAAGGGCGACGCCTATCTCGGCATCGACGTCGGCTCGACGACGACGAAGGTCGTGCTCATAGGCTCGCAGGGAGAGCTGCTTTTCTCGCGCTACAAAATCAACGGCGTCGGCGAGCCTGTCAAGACGGTGCGCGAGGTGCTATCCGAGCTTTATGCCGTGATGCCCGACACCGTTAAGATAAAGTCCAGCGGCGTCACCGGCTACGGCGAAAAGCTGATCCAGGCGGCTTTCGGCATCGACGTCGGCGAGGTCGAGACTGTCGCGCACGCGCGCGCCGCGGGCTTCGTGCTGCCGGGTGCGGACTTCGTCATCGACATCGGCGGGCAGGATATGAAATGCCTGCGCATCAAGGACGGCGTCATAGACGGCGTGTTCCTCAACGAAGCCTGCTCCTCTGGCTGCGGCTCGTTCCTCCAGAGCTTCGCGAAGTCGCTCAACATGGAGATGGACGAGTTCGCGCGCGCCGCTGAAAAGTCACAAAACCCCGTCGACCTCGGCTCGCGCTGCACGGTATTCATGAATTCGCGCGTCCGTCAGGCGCAGAAAGAGGGCGCCGCGATAGAGGACATCTCCGCCGGCCTCGTCTACTCCGTCGTGCGCAACGCGCTCTATAAAGTTTTGAAGATAAAGGATCCGTCTGAACTCGGCGAGAAGATCGTCGTGCAGGGCGGGACCTTCAAGAACAACGCGCTGCTGCGCGCTTTCGAGCTCGTCACGAAGCGCGACGTGGTGCGCCCCGACGTTTCGGAGCTGATGGGGGCGTTCGGCGCGGCGCTCATCTCGCGCGACAACGCGCCGGAGCGCAGCAGCCTGCTCGGCCGCGAGCAGATCGCGGACTTCAAGGCGGAAAGCACGACGCGCCACTGCGCCGGCTGCGGCAACAAATGCCTGCTGACGCTGACGAAATTCGGCGACGGCAAGACCTACATATCTGGCAACCGCTGCGAGCGCGGAGCCTCAGTCTCTGAGAAAGGCGCGCTGCCCTCGAACATCTTCGCTAAAAAATACCATCGCCTCTTCGACTACTACAAGCCTCTGGCGGAGGCGGAAGCGCCGCGCGGCGTAATGGGAGTACCGCGCGTGCTCAATATGTACGAGAACTACCCGTTCTGGTTCACGGTCCTGACGAAGCTCGGGTTCAGCGTCCGCCTATCGTCGAAAGCCCCCGACGAAAACCTCGGCATCGACACTATACCGTCGCAGACAGTATGCTATCCCGCGAAGCTCGTCCACAGGCACATCACAGAGCTGCTCGAAAACGGCGTAAAGAACATCTTCTACCCTGTCATGTTGCGCGAGACGAAAGAATTCGCGGGCGCGCAGAAGAACTACAACTGCCCCGTCGTCACCGGCTACCCCGACGTCGCGCGCCTCAACATAGACGGGATACGTGAGGCAGGCGTCAACTACATAAAGCCTGAGCTCTTTATCGAATCCGATAAAAGCGTCGCGATAGCGCTGAAATCCTCGCTCGCGCAGTTCGGCGTCGCGGACGGAGAGATAAAGGCCGCGATAGCTGCGGCGCGCGAAGAGATGGCCCGCTACAAGCGCGACATAGAGCAGTTCGGCGCGGACGCACTGCACGAACTAAAGCAGCGCGGCGGCGTCGGCATAGTGCTTGCTGGACACCCCTACCACCTCAGCCCCGAAGTCAACCACGGCATACCCGAGCTCATCAACAGCTACGGCGTGACCCTATTCACCGAAGATTCCGTCTGCTGGATGGCGAGGGACATTGAGAAGCCAGGTGACGTCGGCGCTGTCGACCAGTGGGTCTACCATTCGCGCCTCTACCGCGCGGCTATGGCGGTGGCCTCGCACCCCGACTTCAAGGACGTGGAGCTCGTGCAGTTCAACTCCTTCGGATGTGGCCTCGACGCGATAAGCGCGGAGCAGACGGCGGACATCCTGACGCGCGCCGGAAAGCTCCACACGCTGATAAAAATCGACGAAGGCAAGAACAACGGCGCGGTCAAAATACGAATCCGCTCGCTGCTCGCCGCTATAAAAATGCGCAAAAACAACCCAGAGGCCGTAAGCGACGCGCCGAGTGCCGAAACCGCCCGCCCGCGCGTCACGGAGACGAAGGGACGCGTGCTCCTCTGCCCGCCGCTCTCCAACTACCACTTCCAGTTCCTCGGCGCAGCCTTCGAAAGCGCCGGAATACGCCTCGACGTACTGCCCGAGGGCACGCGCGAGACGGTCGAACTCGGCCTGCGCTACGTCAACAACGACGTCTGCTACCCCGCGATGATGGTCGTCGGACAGTTCATACAGGCGCTCAAAAGCGGACAGTACGACCCAGACAAGACCGACTGCCTCTACGCGCAGACAGGCGGGGCTTGCCGCGCCAGCAACTACGTCCACCTGCTCCGCCGCGCGCTCGACGCCGCGGGCTTCCCGCAGGTGCGCGTCCTAGCCGCGAACCAGCAGAAGGGCGGCGATGCCGAGAAGCTCGAAGTGCCGCTAGGCACCTACTGGCGCGCGCTCATGGCGATAAACTACGGCGACTTACTCATGCGGCTGCTGCTCCGCACGCGCCCGTACGAGAAGGAAAAGGGGACCGCCGACGCGCTCTACGAAAAATGGAGCGAGGCCGCGCGCGAAAACGTCCGCGACGGAAGCTGGAGCGCCTATAAGCGCAACGTGCGCGATATGGTGCGCGAGTTCACCGCCGTCCCCATAGACGGCGTCAAACGCCCACGCGTCGGCATAGTCGGAGAAATTCTTGTAAAATACCACGCGAACGCCAACGAGCACTTGGTCGACCTCATAGAGAGCGAGGGCGGCGAGGCCGTCGTACCGGACATGGCGAACTTCCTCTCCTACTGCATGTTCGACACCATATACTCGCATCAGAAGCTGGGCGGCAGTCTGTTGCCGCGCATCGGCGGAGAGACCGCCGTCTGGCTGCTCGAACGCGCCAAAGCGCCGATAGCCGAGGTGATTCGCGGCACGCGCTTCGGCGAGACCCACAGCATAAAAGAGCTCGCGAAGCTCGGCTCGTCTATAGTCTCGCAGTCCAACCAGGGCGGCGAAGGCTGGCTGCTCTCCGCCGAAATGATATCGCTCATCGAAAGCGGCGTGAAAAACGTCCTCTGCGTCCAGCCATTCGCCTGCCTGCCGAACCATATCACCGGCAAAGGCGTCGTCAAGGAACTCAAACGCCGCTACGAGGGCGCGAACATCCTGCCGCTCGACTACGACGCAAGCGTCAGCACGACGAACCAGCTTAACAGGATAAAGCTCCTAATGGCCACCGCGAAAGCCTAAAAAGTTTGCAGTTTTACACAGGCGGCGCGCTTTCCTCCCCGGGAAGCCGCCGCCTTTTACTCTTCACGCCCCGCAGCAGCCTGCGGAACCAGCGCTATAGGGCAAACACCGCGTACAGATACGCTCAAGCAGTATTTTCATTCTGTTACCTGTCTACCATACGCGCAATACCTCCGTCGTGAGGATAAAGCGTACTTTTTGTGCAATGTGATAGTTGATTTTTATTATTACATGCGATAATAATATCCAGTGCAAAATTATATATCTTTTGCCATCGACTGCACGAAAAGCTTTAATATACAAAATCTTGATAAGCGGCGCAAAAAGTACACATTTCCCGCCGCGCCGGACTGAAGCAAAAATGAATAATACTGCGCGTGCTCATTCGCCGCGCATATTCTTTCGGAGGTCATGCACTTGCTCTTCAATTCCTATGTTTTCATTTTTCTGTTTCTCCCCGTTACATTCGCAGTATGGCGAGTGCTGTGCGCGAAGAAAAAGCTCGCCGCCGCGATTTACTGGCTGCTGGCTGCGTCGCTGTTTTTCTACGGATACTGGAACCCGCCCTATCTTTTGCTGCTGCTTGCGTCGATCACAGTGAACTTCGTGATTCAGAAGAGGATAGCGCAGACGCGCCCGTCGTCCGCGGCGAAGACCTATATGATCGCCGGCGTCGCGGCAAACCTCGCGCTCATAGGATACTTCAAATACGCAAATTTCTTCGCCGAAAATATGGCCGCGCTCTTCGGGGCTTCGTGGCGCACGCTCGACATATTTCTACCGCTCGGCATTTCGTTCTTTACCTTCCAGCAAATCGCATGCCTAGTCGACACCTATCACGGAAAGCTCGGAGTTATGCCGTTTCGCCATTACGCGCTCTTCGTCTCTTTCTTCCCGCAGCTGATAGCGGGACCGATAGTGTTGGCCGACAAGATTATCCCGCAGTTCTCCGGCAAGAAAATTTTCTGCTTTTCATGGAGGAATATCTGCGTGGCAATCACGCTCTTTTCCATAGGACTCTTCAAAAAAGTAATTATCGCGGACACGTTCTCGCCGTGGACGGCGCTCGCGTTCGAGGCGGAGCACCCATTGACGCTGATCGAAGCGTGGAGCGGCGCGCTCGCCTATACGATACAGCTGTATTTTGACTTCTCAGGCTACTCCGATATGGCGCTCGGCCTTGCTTCGTTCTTCAATATAAAGCTGCCGCTCAACTTCGACTCGCCGTATAAAGCGACGTCGATCATAGACTTCTGGCGCCGGTGGCACATGACGCTCTCCGGCTTTTTACGCGGTTACCTCTATATCCCGCTCGGCGGCAACCGGAAGGGAAAAGCGCGGCGCTATGTTAACCTCATGGCGACGATGCTGCTCGGCGGCCTGTGGCACGGCGCGGGGTGGACCTTCGTAATTTGGGGCGGCCTGCACGGGCTGTACCTCACTGTCAATCATTTCTGGCGCGAGCACAGCTCCGTGCGAATTCCGTCGTTTATCGGATGGCCGATGACATTTATATCTGTAGTCTTCGCATGGGTATTCTTTAGAGCGGAGTCTGCCGCGCAGGCTGTCGCGATATTGAAAGGCATGGCGGGGATGAACGGATTCGTAGTACCTGCCGAATATGTCCCAGGCTGGCTCGCTTCCGTTCTTTCGTCGCTCGGCGTATCAGTGCTCGACTACATACCGCTCTGGGCGTTTGAGCGGCGCGAGATACTGAACATCGCGCTCGCACTCATCGTATGCGCCGCCGCGCCGAACGCATACGAAATTACGTCGCGCATAAATTTCACAAAGAGGCCGTGGTTCACTGCCGCAATCGTGAGCGTCCTCGCCCTGACGGCGGCGCTTTCTCTCTATCAGGTTTCTGAATTCCTTTATTTCCAGTTCTAGGATGGTGCCTTGATTATGCTGAAACGTAAACTATACAAGAAATGGACTTTCTTTTTTCTGTCTATCTTCATCTTCGTCACAGCCTCCGTCGTCGCAATCAACTACGCCGTCGACCCAATGTGGTGCTTCAACCACGAGACGCCGTTCGCCGAGTGGCGTGAGTTTATTGACGAGAGGATACAAAAAGCTAATCTGCTGCGTTTCCGCAAAGACGAGATAGACACGCTAATCATAGGAAGCAGCCGCGTAATGCAGATGGATACAAACAAAATCGGTGACGGAGCTTTTAACTTCGGCCTAAGCTCGTGCATGCCGATAGAATATTCTGTACTGATGGAAATTTTTCATAAAACGCGTGGATACTACCCGGATAAGATTATAGTTGGATTGGACTTCTTTGGCGCAAACGCCACTTACAATGACAGGAGCAAAGAAAACCGTGCTGTTCCGATTCTTCAGATGCTTGATGACAACGCGTTTATCTACCGTATGGAAATGCTGTCAAGCATTGAGCTGAGCAGAAAGAGCTTCAATCTCATTCGTAAAAATATAAGCATCAAAGAAGATGATATTGAATATGCCGATATCAGATATAACGTAGGGCACATGGGGGCGAGTGCAGTCTATCCGCCGATCGAAGATGTCGAACACAAAAAGCACATCGTACATAATCTATACATAGAGTTTAAGAAAATTTATGAGTTTTTCCGGTATAACGAGCAATATAAGAAAAATATCTCGGCTTTGCTACAGTTGTCCAGTCAGGTTGATGTAAAGCCCTACATAACTCCTGAAGGTACGTTGACAATGCGAATTATAGCAGAAACACCTGGACGTATTGACGATTACGAGCGTATGTTCCGCGATGCGGTTGATGTTTTCGGAGGTGTGTGGAATTTCATGTACGTGAACTCAGTCACGTCAAACCACATATATTGGCGCGAGCCGAGCCATTGTTTGAAACAGGTCAACTCATGGATACTCGACAGAATGTCAGGCAATGGTAATCCCCCGACGGATTTCGGCGTGTATGTTACAAAAGAAAATATAGATGAACACATCAAAGAAGTCAGAGCTCAACTGCTGGCGCTGCCAAGCCAGAAAGATTCGTGGACAGAGCTGATGGGAGAATACAACTGAAGCGCTAAATCAACAGCCCTTCGACAACCGTATACCAATGCCCTTCGATATCTTTAAACGAATAATATAGCTTCCAGCCGTGGTGTTCGTCTTTCGCCAGCGCCGCTTTGTATAGGCTGTCTTCGCCGGCTTCGCGTACGGGGTCGAGCCGTTTGCCTTCGATTATTTGCCAGCACATGCCGAGGTCACGGCTTTCCGCGAATATTATGGAATGTTTTCCGCGGCCGTCTTTGGCGCACAGCGCCATGAGCAGGCGTTCATTATCTTCTTCAACGTCAATGTGCCACGGGGTTAGGCCGTCCAGCATTCCGTCCAGTTCGACTTTAACGCCATCCGCGATTGAAAAGAGTTCCGGGCATTCGGCGCGTTTTATATCATAAATGCCTGATTCTTCGTCGACGTACCAGAGATAGTATTCCCCGCGCAGCTTCAGCACGGAGGGAGACATCAGCACGCCGGCCCTGTCGGCAGGACTTTTCATGGAAGACAGAACTTTAGGCTCGCTCCACACTGCTCCATCGCGAGTTTCCATAACCTTAACTGATATCAGCAGGCAGCCCTTTTCCTCGCGCACTTCACGATATATCATAAAAGCAGTACCGTTTTCGTAAAAGAGCGCCGGGTCGGAGTTGTACCCTGTCCAGTCGGACGGCGGGGCGACGACCGGCGATTTTCCGCCTTGCGGCAGCTGCCATGAAAGGCCGTCGCCGCTCACGAGAAATTCAGGATTTTCAAAATAGACGATAGCTTTCGGGAACGGAGTGACAGCCATCAGATATTTCCATTTGCCAGCTCCGAAGCCCTCAGGTACATATATTACATCCGGGTGTACCGTCTCGCCGAAGCCCGATGTCATCGACAAGTCGATAAACTCCACACCGCCGCGGTAGTAACGCGGCTGTGCGGCGACAGCCAGTCCTTCTTCATACTGTAGCCTGTTCCAGTGTTTCTTGACACCGCCGCGCACCGATGCGGGAAAGAGGTACGGTAAGTTCGTCGTAATCTGTAAACAAAGCCTAGTCAGTTCTCTTTTTATTTTTGAAGATTCCATGATTTGACGCTCTCCTCTTTAACGCAGCGCGACTCTACAGTTTTTTCACAATATCAAGAAATCGCCGGAAGGCCGCTTCGTTCGTCTGATTTTCGAGCACCCAGCGCCTCGGAGTACAGCTCTCCAAGACGGCGAGCCCAGCGCGCAGCTCGTCAATGTTATGCCATTTCATCCCTGTCTGCGCAGTTATGTACGGTGCCGCGTCGCGTCCGCGCGCAATTACGCTTTCAGACTCATAGACGAGAGTAGGGCGGTTCATCGACCAGGCCTGAGTCAATGCCAGCCCCTGCGTTTCGCTGCCGCCCATAACGACGGCGAAATCGCACCACTCAAGCAGGCGTTTGTAGTCCTCGGGCACATAGCTGCCGTAACGCAATACTTTCGTCTCAATTCCTCGTTCTTCTATAACCTGCGCAGCCTGTATGGACATCGTCACGCCTTCGCCTTTCACGTACAAAAGCGCACGACGCGCAGTATTGCCTTCTCTCATGTCGTGCGGAGACCAAATTGTCTCATCAACACCCGCAGCCCAAACGTTAAGATTTTTTATCGTGCGTCCCGAAGCGCGGCATTCCGACAGATATGCGTCAGCAATCCAGCGTGAAGCCAGTAAGTAACAGTCTATCGATTTGTCCGTGACTATCCAGTCGTGCTCGGCAGGCCCTTCGTGACATATCATCGGCCCGGCTATGAGTTCTTCGACGATTCCGCGCCGCTTCATCTCAATTACGTCTCGAAGTACGCGCCATGAGCACGGGACATAAGCGACGCTGCCGCGCGCCACGTCGCGCGGCGGATTTATGAGAAGCTCGACTTCCGGAAAATATCCAGCGCCTTTAATAAAAGAATCAACGAGGTCTTGATGGCCGCCAAGCGTATGCAAACAGGTCCACGCTTTATAGGCGTTACCGCGCAGCGTGTATTTCAGATAGTTTAAACGCCGCTCGCAGTCTTTTGCGAAGCGCTCCCATGCAGCCAACGGCTTGGTAAAAAACGAAATGCGCATGTTTGCATCACCGGCTCAACAAACGCTCAACCGCAGCGAAAACTTCCACCGCGCTTATATCCTCAAGACACTGGCGCGAACATTCGAGCTTCTCGCACCCCTTGTCCGGGCAGGCACAGAAGAAGCAGGCGCCGAGGTTGTCCGTGTACCTTGTGCCGGCGCCTGGGAAGTTCGGGCCGAAAAGGCCGGCGACAGGTTTTCCTAGGGCTCGCGCTATGTGCATCAGTCCGGTGTCGCCGGATACGACGGCATCCATCATAGACGCCAGCGTAATGGAGCCCTCTATAGACGTGCGTCCGACCATGTCCGTGACGCGCGGCGAAGCGGCTCCGTCGCATATTTCGCGCGCTGCGCGCGCTTCGTCTTCCCCGCTTCCCATCAGATACATATCGTACCCGGCGTCAGATGCAAATTGGCAGAATTCTATCCATCTCCGCACCGGCCATCTTTTTACTGCGGCGCTCGCGCCTATGGCTAGTCCAAGTTTTTTACGTCCGCTTTTGTTGAGCTGCCATCCGTCGCCGCTGGCAGGCGGGCAAAGGTATGACGGACAATCGCACATTTCAAGCGACGTGTCCATGAGTTCAGACAAATCAAAATCCGTATGCGTAAACGGGAAACGGTGAATGACGCAGTAACGCTTCTTTATGCCAGAGAAAAGAGAGAATAGGCTGCTGCGGTCCGAGCCGTGCATATCTACAAGGATGTCGAAGTCCATGCGCCGGACTTTTTTCAAAATCTCCCGATACCCTCGGTTGCCGGTGTTCTTCCTGTACCATTCGATCACATCATCGACCCACGGCTGCGCGCGCACGATTCCGGCGTACATCGAGTCCGTCATCCATGTCAGATGAAATTCCGGATGTTTCTCTTTTATCCGCATCGCTGAGTAGTTTGCGAAAATCATATCGCCGAGAGAGGAAAATCTCAGGAACAGAACTTTTTTGCTCTTTTCCGTCACGTCTGACACCTCCTGTAATCGGCCTGCGTACCATTCTCCCCACGCAGAAATATGCCGTTATTTGTAATTTTTCACTATTTTCCCATACAGCGCCAGAGTCTCAGCGGCTATCCGCGCTGTGCCAAACTGCGTCGCGCGCGCCGACGCAGCGGACGAGGCCGCATTTAATGAAACCGCAGGCAAAACGCAATGCAGCCGCTCCGCCATCGACTCTTCGCTGCCTGCCTGTGCGAACCATCCGCTTACGCCCTCTTCGATTATGTCGAGCGGGCCGCCCGCGTTGGTCGCTATCGCGGGGAGGCCGCAGGCCATCGCCTCTAGCAGGACTATTCCGAAAGGCTCCGGCGTCTTTGACGGGAGAACGAAGAGGTCGGCCGCCCACATATAGGGGCGGACATCCTTCGCGAACGGGAAGATTTTTATCCTGTCGCTAAAACGCGCGTTTGCTGCAAGATTCGTTAGTTTCTCCTTTTCCTCGCCGTCGCCGATCAGCCAAAATAGAGATTTATCCGCGTCTTCTTCGTGCTCCGAAAGGTAACGGTCATAGCTTTTGATGAGAACGTCGAAGCCCTTCCAGTCGACGAAACGTCCTGCTGCTAAGACGATTTTCACTCTGTCAGCTACGTTGTACGACGAACGGATTTCATGCCTTACAGTCTCGTCACGCGCGTATTTTGAAACGTCGATGGGATTGTGGACGACTGCGATTTTCTCCTGCGGCACGCCGAGCGAGACGAAATAATCACGAACAGATGAAGAACAGGCGGCGAAGAAATCACCGTCTTTGTGGTACTTGAGCTTGGGATATTTATCTATTGTTTGTAAAACTGGAATATGCTTATGCTTTCCCCACCAGCCGCCTATCTTCGCCGCCGAGGACAGGCGCGTGTGTATCAGGTCGGGCTTGAATTCGTCGATAAATCCGCCAAGTTTTGTGTTCGTGAACGGAAGCATCTGAGAGACGGGGCGGCATAAGCCGAAGCGGATGCCGTTTTTTTCGAGCCGTTCCGTCAGGGTTCCGTAATCGCGGCATGCGACGAAATTTTCCACGCCGTGTTTCGAAAGTTCCGTAAGAAGCTGAACCCACGTCTCGCCCCACGCGAGATTGTTTTCGTCTACATAATGGAGGACTTTCATCGTTCCGCGCCCCCGGCGAATTTTTCAACAACTTCGCGGTATATCCGCTCGTCCTCGTCTACCATTTTAGAGAGCGTAGGCACCGACGAGAGCGGTATATTCAGCTTCGCGCGGCGAGTTGTGATGAAGTCCGTTACGGCGTCGCGCCATGCCTGGACGTCGCCGGGCGGCAGGAGGTTGACGGAGCTGCCCGCCATTTCGCTGACCGGTGGGATGTCGGAGGCAATGACGGGAATTCCTATCTGGACGGCGCGCGCGAGCGTCAGCGGCATTCCCTCGGTATACGACGGGAAGAGCAAGCACGACGAGCGCGCCATGAAGTCGTCGGCTTTGTCGGAGTAGCCGTGGAATTTCACGCGCCCCGTAAATCCGCGCTCTTTCGATATATCTTCGAGCTCGGCGCGCATCGGGCCGTCGCCGAGTACGTCGAGCGTCCATTCCATATTTTCCGGCATCGCGCGCAGCGCGTCGTGAAGCCCCTTGACCGGCGAAAGCCGCCCGACAAAGAGGAACTTCACCAGGCCTTCGAGGTTTTTGTCGCTCCAACGGACTTTCGGCTCGTCGAGGCCGTTGAGCACGACCTGCGTGTTGGCGTAGAAGCATTCCTTCATGCCTTCGCGCACGGCGTTGCTTACGCATATCACGCGCGCGGCGTCGCGGTAAGGCGCGTATATCCACGGAGACTTGTTGCCGAAGACGACGTGCGCCGTCACGATGTATGGTACGCCTGCGCCTTTCGCCGCCCAGCGCGCGATCCACGCGGGGACGCGAGAGTGCGCGTGAATGAGCTGAACTTTCTCGCGCCGCGCAAGAGTCGCTATCTTCCTTGAACATGCCCATATCGTGAACGGGTTTTTCTTATGCACCGGCATGTCGATATGGCGCACGGCCTGCGACAATTGGCTTTGCATTTTGCCGCCGGCTGATATGACGGTCACGTTGTGCCCGCGTGATGCAAGCTCATTCGACAGGTCGATGACGTGACGTTCTACGCCGCCTATGTCAAGTTCGGGGAGGATTTCGACGATGTTCAACTCAGCACCCTCTTATCTTCTATTGAAGCGTAAATAATAGATTTTATAGTACAGCCGCGGCAGGAACAGAATCCACAGCGACTTTGCCAATATACCGGGTTTTTCAAAAAAAGAACGGACACCCTGAAGCAGAATTTTTCTCACGCGCGGATCTTTCAACATACGTTTGAAATCCTCTTTAGAACCACGCGCGGCGCAGACCGCCAGCATCCGCTGGTAAGCTATCGGTAGGATGTAGCCTTCGACAAGGTGCCTTGAAACAACGGACGACATATGCGTCTGAATGAAGGCAGCTTCGTCGAAATGCGCTTCTGTATGATGGAGGTAACGGATAATAGCTTTTTCCCGCGACGCCTGCGATTTGCGCGTTCCCATCTCCGCGTGCTGAAGGTATATGTACAAACAGTCCTTGATAAAAGACGTCTTCGCTCCAGCAGCGATGACCTTCGTCACAAATTCGACGTCTTCTCCGGCAATGCGCCCCTCAGTCAATAATATGCCTTTTGACACCAGAAACTCACGTTTGTAAATCGCCGAGCATAAAAGCGCGGTAATTCTATTCAGCAGGCGCAGACGGAGCAACTCGTCCTGAGTAATATACGCTTCCGTATCCCACGACGGATACATCTTCTCCTTGCCGTTGGAGGCCTCGCGCGTCTTATAGCCGCAGAATGCAGCATCCCCGTCGTTCTTTATTATGCTCTCATAAAGGCGAGCGCCGAAATCTGGTTCCGCAAGGTCGTCGCCGGCAAAAAATATCACGTATTTTCCCTTTGCTGACGCGAGGCCGGTATTGCGCGCCGCCGAGACTCCTTTGTTTTTATCGTGATGAAGCACTCGGTAATGTGCGCCGGAAGACTTCAAGGCTGTTTCGGCGCGCGAGATAGATTGATCGCACGAGCAATCGTCGACGACTATTATTTCAAAGTCGCGGAAACTCTGCGCGCACAAGGAATTTAACGTATCGGCGATTCTGTTTTCGAGATTATATACTGGGACAATGACGCTGACAGAATACATGACAATACACTATGGCTGTTGCTACCGTCCGCCGCCGAACAGCTTTTTTATCAATATATGCGGCAGAGTCCATATGTGGCCTCTGAATATATTATCTGCTATCTGTTTTTTTATTCGTTTCGTGCAGTCGGAAGAATGCAGGTGCGCGTAAGGAGACGTCGAAAGGTCGTGAAGCATCATCCTTATCAGTTCGTTCTCGTCGCGGCAGTAGGGCGTCATGCGCAGGTAACGCCAATACAGGTCATCGACGTATGGGCGCGTGCATAGTACCCATGGCTTCGCCGCGCCTCCAGCCATATGCCATATTGAGCCTTTCAGGTTCTCTTCCGTCACCCCCCCTGCGTCGATGCGGTTAAATCTCTCGTCTATGAGCAGTTTATCGCAGGCAAAGATATGGTTAAGGCAGTCTTGATCTGCGAGGGTGATGCACTTTTTATACTTTGCGTAGAAGTCGCCGACGGCTTTCAAAAAATTGTATTGC
Source organism: uncultured Cloacibacillus sp. (assembly GCA_900545755.1). GTDB lineage: Bacteria > Synergistota > Synergistia > Synergistales > Synergistaceae > Caccocola. The sequence goes on from URAG01000006.1 coordinate 35,332, forward strand.
TCGCGCAGTTTTTTTAGATTAAGGAGCAGTACGCCGGCGTTGAAATATTCGCCGCGTTCCACGCCGAGCAGACGCCACGCCTTATCAAGCCGCCACGGCAGCGGCTTGCCTTTCAAATAGTCGAGCGACCACACGTCACGCGCCGCAGCTACCGCGCATTCGCCAATCGGGACGTTCCAGAGCTCCGCGATGTCCATGTTGACGACGATGTCACAGTCAAGATAGATCATCTTATCCTCGCCGGAGACATCCGGCAACAGGAGGCGGAAGAGCGTTCCGCGCATTCCGTCGACCGTCAGTCTGCTGACGTCGATACGCTCCGTATCGAGAAGATTCTCGACGTTTATAAAATCTAGCCCTTGGCCGTAAGACGAAGCAAGACGCTCCAATTTGACGCGGTTATCGTCTGTCAGCGTATCATCGTGAATGATATGCACGCACACACGGCTATCCGTATTGACAAAAATGGAAGCCATCGTGACGGCCGCGTGGCGGCAGTATGTGCCCTTCGGGTCGCAGAACGCCAATGCTACATGGATCTTATCGCCTGTCCACATTCGTTTTCAACCTATCCTCATAAGACTACAGCCACCGGGCGCAGCTTTGCTCTTTTTCTGCGGCTCCAGGGAGCGCCGCAATAATGCCCATGGAGGCCCAGAAGATAACGGCCAGATCACGCCTCGCTTCAAATACGTCGCCGGTAATGCCGTAAACCAACTGTCCGCCAAGCATAATGAGAAAGATCAAATGCCAAGGCACGCCGTTTTCAACATTGAAACGCCCGCGCCAGCATTTTCTGATCATCATGAAGAGCGCAGCCAGGAACAGCAGCAGCGACGGTATGCCTGAAGAGACGGCGAGCTCTAGATACATGTTGTGCGCATGGCTGCGCGCGACGAAATCAATCTTCGCATATTCCGCGTTTTCTTTCAGGGCCTCGCCGTAGACTTCCTCCAAATTTTTCCTGCCGTATCCGACTATCGGGCGGTCCGCAATGAGTCCCGATACTACGCGCCAGATCGCCGACCTGTGGTTAGTCAGAGAGTTCGCGTCCTGAACGGACGAAATCTGTCTAAGCTCCACCACAAAACGTTTCTGTATGGCGCCGTGCGAGATATAATTAAACGCCGCCAACACCAACAGACCGGCGCATACTCCAGCCGCTATATTGACAAGTTTGATTTTCCCGGCGCGGACGGCGTAATAGAGAATGAACGGGAGCATACAGAATACCGTAAGCCACGCGCCGCTGGCGAACGAAATGAAGAGCGTAACCATACTGACGATACAGGAGAAATATTTCAGAAAATAGCGTTTTTCCCATATCCACATTGCGTAAAAGAAGATATACGGAACAGCCAACACAGGGTAAAGCCCAAGCGTGTTACCGTTCATCGTGAGCCGCTTCGGGAGAGGAAACGGAAGCGGCACATAAGCTTTGATAATTATTAAACAGAAGATAAATGTAGTAAGCGGGACAAAAAATTTTATGAACATTTTGCGCGGCTCCTCAGAGCCGAACAGCCGCACGGCGAAGAAATAGCCGACGAGCAGTTCAAGGTAGACGGAAGCGCCTTTCCCCCACACTTCAAAATCCGTCATAAAGAAAACGTTGATAAAAGCGCTCCACAGGAAGAAGACCGTCATAACGGCAGAAATGCCCCGGCAGGTTTTGTTTTCAAAAGATACGAACGGCGCTCTGTGTCTGATACGTCCATAAGCCAGCAGCCCAAGAACTAGGATATAGCCGATATAATGCACGGCTGGTGCGAATATAGTAAAAATTATCGACACCAGGTAAATCCATCTTGCAGCGCTTTCATATGAAACTTCAGACGATTTCATCTACGACAGTTCTCCTTAACATAGATACTGTTATCAGTTTGTACATTGTAACACACGGGGAACGATGCTTTAGGCGAATTTATTTTATTTACGCGGCTGAGTACATCGCAATATACTGCGCTTTTACTACCGCCCCGCCAGGCTCGATAGGTCGAATATCGGGAGGAGGACGGCGACTACTACGAAGCCTACAAGGAGGCCCATTACTAATATTATCATAGGTTCGGCGAGGGTCGCCCATTTCTGCATGGTGGACTGGGCGTATTCCCAGCAGCTTGCGCCGAGGCGTTCGGATGTTTCGGCAAGGGTGCCTCCGGCTTCGCCTACGCGGATTACCGTGGTTATTTCTTCGGGGAATGAGCCTTCTTTTTCGAGCGCCTGCGAGAAGCGGTAGCCTTCTTTTATGTAGCCTGCGACGGTCGAGAGTCGTGAGCCCGCTGGGTCGAGCGGCTCGGTGAGTTTGAGCGCCTGGACGAGCGGTATACCGGTGCGCAGAAGCGTGCCGGTCTGGCTGAAGATCAGCGCGAAGGCTAAATTTTCGCGAGCTTCGCGGAAGAGCGGGAGGGAGATTTTTTTGCCTTTGCGGCGCAGGTAGAGCGCCAGCAGCGCAGCCGCGGCGGCGAACGGCAGAAAGCCGGCGCGGACGGCGTCGGAGACGAAGATGAGCATCCGCGTGATCAGCGGCAGCTGCGCGCCCGATTCTATGACGAGCGCGGTTAGGCGCGGGACGACGAAGCTGAGCAGGAAGACGACTACGCCGAGGCCGACGAAGAGCATGAGCACCGGGTATGTGAGCGCCGTCTGGATTTTGCGGCGCAGCGAAATTTCGTTCTGGATGAGCTCGCCGGCTTTTTCGAGGATTTCGCCGAGCGACGCGGATTTTTCGCCGGACTCGACCATGCCGACGAGGCCCGGGCGGAATACACCGAGCGCGGCCATCGAGGCGGCGAGCGAACGTCCGCCCTCGACCGACTCGCGCAGCTCCGTGTATATCGGCCTGAGGTTTTTGCCGCGCGTCTGCTTCTGGAGCAATTTCAGGACTTCCGTAAGCGAGAGGCCGCTGCGCATGAACGACGAAAGCGTCGTGCAGAACAAGTGCTGTTCCTCAAGCGAGAGTTTTTTACGGCGGCTTTTGCCGCCGAAGCTCCACGCTCGCGGCTTTTCTTCTTTTACGGAGACGACTGTGCAACGTTCGGCTGCGAGCTCGCGCAGCAGGTCGTTCTCGCTCGCGGCCTCACGGCGCACTGTCCGGCGCTCGCCGCCGCTTGTGTATAACTCGGCGCGGAAGAGCGGCACGGCTAGACCTCGCCGACGACGCGCAGCATTTCCTCTGGCGTCGTCTCGCCGTCCTTGACGGCTTTGAGGCCGAGTTCGAGCAGCGTCGAGAAGCCACCCTTGCGCGCGAGCTCGCGCAGCTCATGAGGATGGGCGCCGCGTGAAATTGCTTCCTGGATTTCGGTGGTCACGTCGAACTGTTCGTAGAGGCCGATGCGTCCCTTGTAGCCTGTTCCGCCGCACTCTTCGCAGCCGCGCCCGCGCCACGCATGCTTGACGCCGTTTTTGCGGACGACGCCGGTCGTATCGAACTTTTCACGGCAGTTAGGGCAGACGCGGCGCACTAGGCGCTGCGCGACGACGCCGAGCAGCGAGCCGGCGACTAAGTAGGGCTCTATGCCCATGTCGGTGAGGCGCGTGACGGCGCTGACAGAGTCGTTCGTGTGGAGCGTCGAGAAGACGAGGTGGCCCGTCAGCGAGGCCTGTATTCCTATGTGCGCGGTGTCGAAGTCTCGCATTTCGCCTATCATTATGATGTCGGGGTCCTGGCGTAGGATCGAACGCAGCGTCCCCGCGAAGGTGAGCCCGGCCTTTTCATTGACCTGCACCTGGCCGACGCCCGGCAGGTCGTATTCAATCGGGTCTTCGACGGTTATGACGTTGACCTCGGGGCGCGCGAGCGCCTGCAATATCGCGTATAGGCTCGTACTTTTGCCGGAGCCGGTAGGCCCGGTGAAAAGTATCATGCCGTTCGGGCGGCGGATAAGCCGTTCGAGCCTTTCGCGCTCGCCCTCCTTCATCCCCAAATCCTCGAGCGTGAGCAGGCCGCGCGCCTTGTCGAGAAGGCGGAGGACGAGCCGCTCGCCGTGCTGCGTCGGCAGCGAGCTCACTCGGATGTCTACGAGCCTGTCGCCGATGCTTATTCCTATACGTCCGTCCTGCGGCACGAAGCGCTCCGCAATGTCCATGTTCGCCATGACTTTTATACGGCTCGTGACGGGGGCCTGGTGCCCCTTCGAGAGCGAGTAGCGGTCGGAAAGTACGCCGTCTATCCGGTAACGCACGACGACGCGGTCCTCGTACGGCTCGATGTGTATGTCGGTCGCGCGCTCGCGCAGCGACTCCATCAGGATGCCGTTGACGAGGCGGACGACCGGCGCGTCCACGCTGTCGCTCATTACCTCCTGGCGCGCGAGTTCCGAAAGGTCGTCGACTTCTTCTATAGCGTTGAGCGTCTCCTGCCCGACGCCGCTTTTTATATCATAGAGCGAGCGTATAAGGCCCTGCACCTCGGACGGAGGCAGCAGCGCGGCGTCGACGCGCGCGCCAGACGCCGCGGCTAGCAGCTGCGCGTCGGGCGTCGCCGCGTAATCCGTGACGGCGACGGTCATTACGCCGCCTTCGAGCGAGAGCGGGACGACGCCGCGGTCGCGCAGGACGTCGAGGCTCACGCCCTCGGGGATGAGCGCCAGTATCTTTTCGGGATTTACATCGAAGTCCCGTATCGAACGCGCGGCCATTTTATTTCGACGCAGGAGCGGCCTGCTCCGCCGCGTCGCCGGACTGCGGCGCGTAGATGAGCCCCTTCGGATCGAGCATTTCGCGCGTCACGCCCTCTTTGCGTGTCGCCTTCTGATAGTCGCTGTTGTTGCGCTGTATCAGTATGCGCTCCGCCTCGCTGAGCTCCTGGCCGTCGCGGATTATCCTGTCTGTGACCTGCGATGCATGCTCCGGCGTCTCGATGATGTATGGGGTAAGGAATATCATGAGGTCTACCTTTTCACGCTGTTTTTCCGTCGATTTGAAGAGATTGCCTATGAGCGGGATATAAGAGAAGAAAGGCACGCGGTTCTTGAGCTCTTTCTCCGCCTCTTTAATAAGGCCGCCGATGATGACTGTCTGGCCGTTCGCGACCAGCACCGACGTCTTGACCTCGCGCTTGGAAGTGATCGGCGTCGCGTTGTTGGTTGTCGTCTGAAGTTCTTCTATGCGCTGCTCTATCTCGAGCGCGACGAGGTTGCCGCTCCTGATGTGCGGCGTGACGGTGAGGATGAGGCCGACGTCCTTGTACTCGTAGCTGTTGGTCACTGAGTCCGTGTTAGTCTGGTTCGTGAGGCTGCCGGTAAGCTGTGGTATGACCTGCCCAACCTGGAGCGAGCTTTCAAGGTTGTCGGTGCAGAGCAGGCGCGGCATGGAGAGGACGTTTATCGCGTCGAATTTGTTGAGCAGACGGATGTAGGCGTACATGAGGCCCGCGCCCTGTGTCGATGTCGTCGTACCGACGGCGTTGCCTGCTTGGTTCGTAATTACTTCTTCATTCGTCATCAAGCTCTGATAGAGCTGCTGAACGTCAGATGGCACGCCTGTGTTTCCGAGCTGCACGTTCCCTGCGATTACCGCGTCGCCCATGAGGTCGCCGCCCCAGGCCGCCCAGTCGATGCCGGCGCTGTTGAGCTTGTTGAGGCTGACCTCTGCTATCAGGCCGCGCAGCATGACCTGCTTCGGCTGGGTGTCGAGCTGCTCGAGTATAGATTTAAGCGAGTTGTACTGCTCCTGCGAGGCAGTGAAGATGAGGCTGTTTGTCGGCAGGTCTGGGACGACGGTCGAGGGGACGGCTCCTTCCTTGTCCGGCGAGAGCTTAGCCGCGGTCGCGAGTATCTGCGAGAGCTGCTCGGCGACCGTCTTCGCGTCTGCGTTGTGCAGCTTGTAGACGTGGAAGTTCTCAGTGCGCGAGGGCAAGTCCAGCTCTTTGATAACGCGCTCCGCCTCGCGAAGCCCCTGCGACGAGCCGACGAGGACTATGCGTCCCGTACGCTCGTCGGCGACGGCCATAAGCCCAGCCATCTTCGACGAGGCGTCCTTGCCCATCGCGTTCATCTGCGCTTCCAGCAGTTTCGCGTTCGCGAATTCTAGCGGGACGACCTTTATCGCGCGGATGCTGTCAGGCGCGTCGAGCGCGCGTATGACGCTTACGGCGCGGTTCAGCAGCGTCGCCTTGCCGACGAGCAACACGGAGCTGCCGTTGCCGACCGGCGATACCTGTATGTCTTTAATCGCGGTTTTGAGCGGGGAGACGACGTAGCCCGCCTTGACGTAGTTTAGAGGCACGACCTGGACGATGACGGCCTCGCTCGGACCGACGCTGCGGTCGCTTTTGACGACGGAGCCGCGCGTGACCGCGCCGCCGGACGCCGGGATGACTTTCGAATATCCGTCCATCTGTTCGAGGGTGAGATTGTTCATCTCAAGCACGGATAGCATAACCTCGCGCGCCTCGTTGAGGGTGACGGCCTTCGGCGAAACGACGGAGACGGTGCCGGATATTCCAGGGTCGACGAGTATGTTTTCCCCGAGAAGCTCCGACATGAAGCGCAGGAATTTGGTTATGTCGACGTCCTTGAAGTTGAGCTGTACGCGGCCGGTGGCGCGCATCTCGTTCGCCGCCTGCATGAGGTTCAGCTCCTCCTGATCAGGCTCCGCCGCGCGCGCCGCATGGCAGGGCGAGAGCGAAATCGCCGCCGCAGCCAGTAAAATATAGATAAAACCTTTCCTTATCCGCATATCCGTCACTCCCGTTATACGATGAAATTTTATCTCAAAGCCGCCCGTCCGGGGCCGTCAGTCTTCGTCTTCATCTTCGTCAGCGCCATCTTCCGTGGAGGTCCCGCGCCGCGCGGCGCGCGCGTCTTTCTTTTCGTCCTCTTCAGATTCCAAGTAGACGGTGAGGCTGTTGCCCTTCGCGTCGCGCACAGTGATCTCGCGCCATCTCACGCGGACGGTCTCCGACGCGGCGCTGGGCAGTTCCGCCCCGTCGAAGTCAAGCCCCTTGAGGTCGAGCCTTCCAAAGTCCTCGCCGAACATCTCCGTCTCTTTTTCTTCCGTCTCCCAGCGAAAATCTCCGCTCGTGCCGCGCTCGTCGAGCTCTCCGGTCAATATACCTATCTCTATCTCGCGCGTCTTGTCAAGCAGCCGTTCCCTGTCGCCCACTTCGACGAGCGTGTTCTGCGCTAGTACCACAAGCCTCAGCGCCGCCGTGCCTACAGTCGCGAGTATCACTACCGCGACGAGCACCTCTATCAGCGTAAAGCCGCCGCGTTTCACGCCGTTATTTCACCTGGTAGCGCAGTTCGAGCGGCTTTCCGCCGCGCAGCACCGTTACGTCGAAGCGGCTGCCCGCCATCAGAGAGTTCAGCGCGTTCGAGGCGTCGCCTACGTTCGTGATGCTGACGCCGTTTATCGCGCTTATCACGTCGCCCTGGGCGACGCCTACGCGCGCGAGGACGCTGTCGGAGGCGAGGCTTTCGAGCTTCATGCCGGACAGATCGGGCGTCGGTACCATGCGCACCTTCGCTAGCTCGTCGTATGGGTTCATCAGCAGCGCGTCTACAAGCTCGCGCGGCACGGCCCCCTCCTGCCCTTCGGAGGCTGGCTCAAGCCCTGAGAAGTCCAACTCCTGCTTCGCAGGCGAGCGCCGTTCCGTCTGCCGGCGCGGCGTACCGGCGCGTTTCGCGCTCCTGCGCTCGCGCTTGCCCGAACCGGCGGGCCTTTCGCCGCCGGAGAGCAGCAGGTAGATCGGATGTTCCTCCGCGCCGTCTGAGAGCAACGCTTCGCTGTATTCTATTTCGGAGAGCGTGAAGCCTTCGACGCTCTGCCCTTTCAGCACGAGCCGCGTGTTTCCGGAGACCTCTATCCACGCCGCGACGCCGGGCAGCGTGCCGCGAAGCGTCATAGATTTCAGTTTTTCGGGCGTGGCTTTCTCCGCGCCGTTCTTTGCAGTCTTCACGATGCGCACGTCCGCGCCGAAGGGATTTTCTTTCGTAAATTCGTCTATGCCGCCGATGCGGCCCGCGTTCGCGAACGACGGAGCGCGGCGGCTGACGGCGCGCGCGGAGGCGAGGTCGGCGTCGAGCGCGGCAGACATCAGCACCGACTCGCAGGCCGAGCAGAGGCAGTAGCCCGCGAATATGCCGCCGGCGAAGAGCGCGGCGAACGCCGCGCGCGCGGAGACGGAAGCCCCGTTCCGAGGCGCGGACGGCGTTTGGGCCGGCGCCGCCGATTTTTTGGAGGGCGCAGATTTGCCGCGATGCAGCAGCGCCCTAAGTTTTTCGGAGAGACGCAGCTTCATCGCTCGATCCTCCATTCGCCCTCTTTGAACTTCTTGAGCGGCAGCATATTCGTCATGCGCAGCATTTCGAACATACGGTCGAGCTCCGGCGGCGCTTTGACAAGCATCCGCGCCCGCACGAGCCGCATAGTGGAGAGGGAAATTTCCGCCGAGCCTGAAATAGAGGTCGGGCCTGTGAACGACGCTTCATCTATTACAACCGTATCCGCCGTCACGCGCACGCGAGCGCTGCCCGAGTTCCACTCTATCGGCTGGCGCGTCACCGGGACGACGCCGCCGCGGCCGAATGTCAGCCGCGCGCTCTTTTCTCCTGAGAGAAGCCAACGGAGTATGTCGGGCTCTACATCTATCTCACGCAGGTTCACGCGGGCTACGGCCATGTCGGCGTTTATTCCGCGGAACGAGAATGTTTTTTTCAAAAATCCGGAAGTTTCGGAGGACGAGGCGGTAACGTAGATCCCGCGCGACGCGCCCTCCTTCGCGGCGAACGCAAAGAGCGACGAGGCGAGCGTGTTCCACGGGAAGAAAATTATGATTCCGATTATAAGTCCGGCGAGCGCCGCTGCGATGTGGAGAAGGTTCTTTTTCATTCCGTCCCGCCCTCTATCGTCAGCGCGGCGTTGAGCAGCCGCCCGTCGCTCCGCGCTTCCAGCACGCGCACCTCGGCTGTCTTGACCGTCAAGCCGCTGCCGCGCAGCTCTTCGACGAGCGACTCAAATTCGTCCGGATAGAGCCTGTTCACCTGAAGTGCGAGCCCCGCGGGCGACGAAGAAAGCTGGGCGACCTTGCCCTGGAGCCCCGTCTTGTCCAGAATCGCCGACACCGCGGTCAGCGGCTCTTCGGCGGAGACGACGCTGCGCTCGGGATACGAGCGGAGTTCCGAAGCGCCTTTGAGCACAAGCTCCGCCTCGCGCAGCCGCGCCTCGTTCGCGCGCTGCGCCGAGAGCGCGAAGCCGAACACGACGAAAAAGGCGAGCCACACTGTAAGCGCCGCGAGCGCGAAGCGCCTGAAACGCGGAAATTCCGGCTCGTTTCGAAGTTCTTCAAGATTGCTTAAAATCATTTGGCGCGTCCCCCTTCCGTGAGGTGGAGGCTGAATCTCATCCCGCCGCCGGGGATCTGCTGCACGTCGCCGAGACGGACCGCGAAGCCGTTTTTCGAGAGCGCGCCGCGCAGCGTCTGGATGTCCTCGGTCTTCTGCGCGCGGCCTTCAAGTTCTGTGCGCTCTATGCCGTAGCGCAGAGCGTCGAGGCGCATCGTGTCGGGCGCGGACTTCCACGCCGCAGCGACGCCCGCGAGGACGCCGTCGAAAGAGAGCTGCACGCCGCCGCCCGAGACGGCGCGAAGCCGCCGCGTGACGGAGGTCAGGGGCGCGCCGCTCTCCTCGCCGAGCGCGGACGAATATATCTCCGACGGGGCGGAGGCGAACGAATCTTTCATAAAGACGTTTTGAACGAGAAGCAGGACGGACAGGACGAGGCAGAAGGCCCCCGCCGCGACAGCCGCGCAGAGCACGGAGAAGGCCGAGGCGAAGAAGCTCTCACGCCGCTCCGCGGCGGAAGCGCCGCCGTTTGAAAAGTCGAGCGCCGCAATCGACGGGAAGGCAGCGAATGTCGCCTCGCCCGCGCGCTGGAGCTCCGCCTGAGAAATGCCGGCGGCGTCGAACATGCGGACGTTTTCCGCCGCTATCTCGCCGCCTGACGACTGCGCGTAGCCGCGCATCCAGCGCGCGGCCTCGTCCGGTGCGCATTCGCCGTCGGAGAAACAGCGGTAAAGCTTCGGCTCGTAGCCCTCGGCCCAGAGCGCGCAGGTGCAGCCGTCTTCGCGCCACAGCACGAGCCCGTCGCCGCCAACCTCGGAGAGCAGCGCGAGCGGGGCCGGGATGAAGGCCGTCTTGTCGCCGAGCCGTTTTTCATAATCCTCTATCTCCGCGCGCGAGGCGAACCACGCCGCGCCGCGCGTCGAAGAAGCGCTCTGCTCCGTCACCTGCGCCGCCATCGCGAGCGCGCCACCGCCGCCTGTCAACGCGCGGAATTTAAGCTCGAGCGCGCCGCGCAGCCCGACCTTCCGCCCAAACGGGAACGAGAAGGGATAGGCCGCCGCAGTGCGGAACGGCACGCAACAGACGCGGTTTTCACCGGGTATCTGCGGCGCGTCCGCGAGCCGATCGACGGTGTAGAATTTTACTTTTCCGTGAAAAGAGGGTGCCCCTGCCTGGACGAGGGAATTCAGCTTTTTTCTTAAATTTTTCAGCAACGGCAACCTCATCCTCCATGCACTCTATTCTTCCCAGCTGTACGGCGCGGAGCCGCCGCGTTCGACGACGACCCTGTAGTTCCTTACGTTGCCCGCCCCGTCCGAAACCTTGACGCTGAGCAGGAAATGCGTGCTCCCGAATCCGATTACGTTCGCGAGCTTCGTCGTGAGGCTCGCAGGAAAGCCCGGCACGCCTCGCAGCCCTTCCATGTCGCGTATCGGATTCACGAGGCGATAGGCCGCGATGCTGCGCGCGTGCGAAAGCGTCAGCGAATCGTCGAGCACCGCCAGCACCTCAGGCGCGGCGACGTTGACGTTTATCTTTTCTCCGCCCACGACGGACACATACCTCGCGAGGCCGCCGGGAATCTTCTCCGTGCCCCATAGGACGCCGTCAGTTATCTCCGGCATAGCGCGCAGCTCGCTCAGGTCGGAAATCATCCGGTTGATGTTCAAGTCGCGCTCCAAGCCGCCAAGCCTCTGATCCGTATCTGTATCTATAAAGTCTATAACTTCCTCCGCAAGACGCGGAAGCTCAAGAGCCTCCCAGATGTTCTTCCACGCCGTCTCGTATTCAGAGCGCGGCGTGACGCCGTCTGGAAGCAGGAGCCCGCTGATTGGTATTTTATCATTTAACGGACGTATTTGGACTTCTGCGACGTATTCTCCAATCTCTAGTTTGACAAATTCGCGTGGGTCGTAAAGCTGTTCAGCCGGACCGTCGTAGCCGTTCACGTCACCCGCTATTCGGCGGCTCATGACGTTCACGGCGATTTGCGCTACGCCGCGGAAGCGGTATATCCTCTCGCGCGCGGCCTCGGCGTGGGCCTCCGTGCGCGCGAACCATGCGAAGGCGGTCGCCGCCGCAAGCAGCATCGCCGTCGCCATCATCACGGATACGAGGATGAAGCCGCTACTTTTCCGCATTGGCGAACCTTTCCGTGCGCACGTAGGAACCCTCGGCCAGCACTATCTCGATGCGCAGAATCGGAGGAATCCAGCCGTCGTATTCCTCCTGCTCCCACTCGTCCCCGTGCGGGAAATAAAAGCGCAGGCCGCGCGCAGTCGATAGGATCAGCTCGCCGTCCTTCGCTTCAAGGTCGTCGGGGTCTATGTCCATAGGTTCCGGCACGTCGGCTGACTCCGGGCCGAACACGTCGCCGGACTGAGCGTGGAGCGACGGCTGCCCGCATATCACCCAGCGGTAGAGGCCAGGCGCTTCGTCGCTGAACGAGCCCTCGGGCATCACACGGTAGACCACGACCCCGGCGCTCCCGACCTCGTACTTTGGAGCGGCGCTCCACATCACGATGCGGTCGTCTGCGTCGTTTCCAAGGCTTTCTTCATGTATTATCCTGACCGATTGGAACGACGGGTTGCGAAGCGCAAGCCGCAGGTCGCGGTACATCGCATCCGCCGCGTCGCGCGCGTTGTGCCGCCGCCCCCACCGCGCCTGCGCCTCTTCAAGCGAGCGCACGGTCACGACGAGCGGCGCAAGGGCCGCCGATGCGATTATCCCGACGAGGCCGACTACCAGAAGTATCTCTATGAGAGTGAATCCACGCGCGCGGCTATTTTTCATCGCGCGGCCCTCCTCCGCCGGAAGGGACTTTTTTGTACGAACTCGGCGAAAGGTATGTGACGAGCTCGCTCAGCAGCGCGACGTCGTTCGTCTCGCGCGCGTATCGCAGAAGCTCGACGAGCTGCTTCGCCTGGGGCCTCGTCCTAAAGCTATGGTAAAGCGCCGTGATTCCTACGTCTAGGTCTTCCGGATTCTTCGTCGCCTCCGCCACCGCAAGCAGGTGGTAGGCGCGCTGTTCGCGCGCTTCGTCGCGCTCCATGAGACTCTTCCGCGCACGGCTGATGAACGCCGCCTGGAGCGCCGAGTCTTTCGTGCGCGCCGCCGCGAGCAGATATTTATCGGCGCGGCAGCCGTTATAGAAAAATACCAATCCCGCAGCCGCTACTACTGCGGCAAACAGGCCGAATACGCGGTAGACGAATTCGCTTCGAATCTCCTGCCGCAAGGGCGCGGCCATCAAGATTTCGCGATTCGCCCACGCGAAGGCTAGCGACATCCATATCGCGTTCTCGATACGGTGGAACGGGCGGCTGAAAAGCGCGTCGAACCATATCAAAAAGAGCATCGCGCAGCCCCACATGGCGCCAGGCGACAAAGTCCTGCGCGTCGTCAGCGCGCGCGTGAAGCTCCAGAGCCACCACGCCCCGGCCGCGAGCAGCGCCGCCGCGCCGAAGATTCCGAGCTCGGCCAACAGCTGTATATATTCGCTGTGCGCCCAATAGGTGAACTGCCATTTGAGCTCAGGGTGCGTCTTGAAGGCCTCTCGCTGTCCATCAAGGTAGTGCCACTTGTAGTGGCCGAGCCCCGTGCCGGCGAGCGGATGGAGTTTGAATACGTTCCAGCTTGTAATCCATATCTCGCGCCGCGCGCCGATGTTAGAGGTGTTGAGCAGCATGTCGCTCGTCTTGTTGATCAAGGCGTATGCGCGGCTGAAGCCGAAGTAGGCGGTGCATATATTGACCGCCAGCATGAAGACGACGAGCGCGAAGGCCGCGCCTATGCGCCGTGCGAGCGCGCGTCCTTCCACGCGGCAGTTCCACACAGTCAGCGCGAGCGCCGCGGTCCCCGTGAAGAGCGCGAGCATTCCGGCGCGCGTCGTCGAGTTCCAGAGCCCCCACGAGTTGAAGGCGAGCATGAAGAGGTTCGCCGTCATCAGAAATTTCCGCCGCACGCCGGCATAGAGCGGCGACGAATAAACCATATGCAGGTATATGCCGTTCATCGCCGCCATCGCCATCCAGAGGCCGAACATCTCCTGCTGTCCCGTGTTGCCGATGTAGTTGCCGGGCACGTTCATTATTAGCGGGCATATATCGTTCATGCTGCGGATGAGAAGCTCGGCGAAGACGACGTTCACGGCGGCGTTTAGGTTCGCGAGCCACAGGACGCGGCGCAGCGCCGCCTGCGAACCGAAGAAGTTGTAGCAGAAAAGATAGGCCGCGAGCAGCGACGCGAAGAAGAACCATTCCTTGAAGTATGTCGACCACGCGAAGATGTCGCACCACAACGTCTGCAATGTGACGAACGCGAGCAGGCCGAGCCACACAGCGCCGAAAAGGTCGAGGCGGAAGCCAGTCCGCCCTGCGCCGAAGAGCGCGAGCATGGAGCCGCCTATCAGAGCAATCACTGCGACGGGAACCATCGTCCACGCCCATTTCATGATGTGCAGCGTGTCGAACCACTCAGAGCCGGAGTATATAAGATTTGGAAGCGAGAGAGAAATAAAAATGAGAGGGTAAAATATCCAGAGCGGCACGGCCACGCGCGGCGCTCCGCCCCCTAAGAGGCCGAGGCCGCCTATGCGGCCATCTTCTTTCATGCCGTTCTTTTGGAAAGCGTTCATTTCTTGAAAAGGCGCGCCGCTACATCGACGCGCCGTAGACGTTTTCAAATTTTGCAAACTCGCGGAAGAATACGAGGTCGACCTTGCCCGTCGGGCCGTTTCTGTTCTTCGCGACGATGACCTCGGCAGTAGCGTCCTGCGAGTCGTTCTCCTGCGCGTAGTACGCTTCGCGGTAGAGGAAGAGCACCATGTCCGCGTCCTGCTCTATGGAGCCGCTCTCGCGAAGGTCGGAGAGCATGGGGCGCTTGTTGTTCTCGCGGCGTTTTTCCACGTCGCGCGAAAGCTGCGAAAGCGCGATGACGGGGACCTTGAACTCGCGCGCGATGCTCTTCAGCGTGCGCGATATTTCTGAGACCTCCTGCGTGCGGTTCTCCATGCGCCGCGCAGCCATCATGAGCTGAAGGTAGTCGATGATTACGAGGCCGCGCCCTTCGCCGTGCTTCGCGAAAAAGCGGCGGCACCGGCCGCGCAGCTCGAGCGTGTTGAGCGGCGAGCTGTCGTCGATGAATATCGGGCTTTTCTCTATCTTCTCAGCGGCGCGCTTGAGGCTCTCCCACTGCTCGCTCTGCTGGCGGCGGCTCTCGAAGAGCTCTATGAGGTTCACCTTCGCCTCGGAGGAAAGCATTCTCTGCGCTATCTGCTCCGCCGACATTTCAAGGCTGAATATGAGGACGGGGACTTTCTCTTCACTGGCGGCGTACTGTCCTATGTTGAGCGCGAAGGCCGTCTTTCCCATGGCGGGGCGTGCTGCGACTATGTAGAGCGCGCCGGGCTGTAGGCCAGCGGACATTTTATCGAAGTCCGGGAAGCCCGTCGGCACTCCCGTTATGGCGAGGCCACCAGCGAGACGCTTCTCAATGTCAGACATAGCCGAGCTGAGTACGTCGTGAGTCGAGCGGATGTTCGTCGTCCTACCGGTACGCGATATTTCGAAGACCATCTGCTCCGCCGACTCGAGAGCCTCGACGACTTCGATTTCAACGCTGAAGCCCGAGATTGTTTTG
>URAG01000007.1 GCA_900545755.1 uncultured Cloacibacillus sp.
GTTTATCCGTGTGTTCGAGGAAGAAGCGCGCAAGCTCGAGGGCATCGAATTCCTCGGCCAGGGCACGATCTATCCGGATATCATCGAAAGCGGCACAAAGACCGCGAAAGCCGTCAAGAGTCACCACAACGTTGGCGGTCTGCCAGAGGATCTCAAATTCGAGCTCGTTGAACCGCTGAAAATGCTTTTCAAGGACGAAGTCCGCGCCTGCGGCAAAGCCCTCGGCTTGCCGGACAGCATGGTTTATCGTCAGCCATTCCCTGGTCCAGGTCTCGGCGTGCGCTGCCTTGGCGCCATCACCCGCGATCGTCTGGAAGCCGTGCGCGAGTCTGACGCGATTCTGCGCGAAGAATTTGAGAAAAACGGCCTCGCCGGAAAAGTTTGGCAGTATTTCACAGCCATTCCAGATCTCAAGAGCGTCGGTGTTCGTGATAACAAGCGTGCCGACGAATGGTGCGTGATCATCCGCGCCGTCAACACCATTGACGCCATGACCGCAACCGTTGAAAACGTGCCGTTTGAATTGCTCCAGCACATCACCGCCCGTATCACCAGCGAAGTGAAGGGCGTCAACCGTGTGCTCTACGATCTTACACCAAAACCAACCGGCACCATCGAATGGGAATAATCAATGATCAGCAGGCGTCCTTTGCGGGCGCCTGTTTTTGCAATGGAGGAAGAGATATGACCGATACAAAGATTTACCAGGCGGCGCCTCCTGATCCGTTTCTGGCAAAGCGTTTTGTTTTTCGCAGCATTCTGCCAGAGGAAGCAGAGCAGGCTGTGACCATCGAGACAGAGTGTTTCCCACCGCACGAAGCCTGCAAGCCAGAGATCATGCGGGCGCGCGTCGCCATTGCGCCGGAGCGTTTTCTCGTCGCCGTCGACCGCGAAAGTGGGCGAATCGCCGGCTTCATCGACGGGCTGGCGACAAACGACGCGCATCTGCGCGACGCCATCTACACCGATCCCTCGCTGCACGATCCCGCCGGGCGCAATGTCATGATCCTCGGCGTCAACGTGCTGCCTGCCTATCGCCGCCAGGGATTGGCGCGGGAGATGGTCGCGCAGTTTCTGTGCCGTGAGCAGAGTAGCGGCACCGAGCGCGTCATCCTCACCTGCCTGGCGCATCGCGTGGAGATGTACGAAGGCTTCGGCTTTCGCACGATCGGCGATTCTGACTCCACCTGGGGCGATGAGCAATGGATCGAGATGGATGTGCGGTTGAAACTATGAGCGTAGGAACGGAAAAATTGCTTGATTTTCACCGGATAGTCTCATAAAATGAGACTGTGAGGTGAAAATATGATAAAAACGACGAACATGATGCTGGAATCGCTAAAGGATTATGCCAATCCTAAAGCCAAGCTGGCGCGGATGGTGAAAAATAGAGAATGCTTTCCAATTGTGAAGGGCTTGTACGAAACGGAGCGAAACGTACCAGCGCATCTTTTAGCTGGAAGCATTTATGGGCCGTCGTATATTTCTTTTGAATATGCGTTGGGTCATTATGGATTGATTCCAGAACGGGTGGTTGTCGTGACGTGTGCGACGTTTGAGAAGAAAAAGAAAAAGCGATATGAAACACTGTTTGGCACGTTCTCCTATCGTGACGTTCCTGCTGCGGCTTTTCCATTGGCGTTGAGATTGGTGCAGGAGGGGGAGTATTTTTACCGGATCGCTGAACCGGAGAAGGCTTTATGTGATGAGATTTATATTCAATCACCGGTGGCAAATAATAAAGAAATGGCAGCGCTGCTTTTGGATGATCTGCGTATTGAAGAAAAACAGCTGGCCGCGCTCGATGTGGAAAAAATTGCCAGGCTTGCACCGCATTATCATTCGACAAACGTCAGGCGGTTGGCGGCTTTTTTGAGGAAGGTGAAAAAATGAGCACAGCGATCGAACGGATGCTTGAAAGCTACGAGGTCGAGACGATCTATGATCAGAAAAATGCGATGAAAGAGATCATGCAGGAGATTGTGCTTTGCGGATTATCACGTGCTGGATTTTTCAAAAAAGCTGCATTTTATGGTGGCACGGCATTGCGCATTTTTTATGATCTGGATCGCTTTTCCGAGGATCTGGACTTTTCACTGATACAGCCGGATCTTGGATTTTCGCTGAAAGACTATTTTCCAATATTGGAAAAAGAAGTGGCGGCGTTTGGTATTCGTGTGGATATTCAGGAGAGAGAAAAGCACCAAGAAAGTGCGATCCAGTCCGCCTTTCTGAAGGGAAATACGCGCGAGCATTTGCTGCTGTTCTACGCAGACGAGGCGGCAGCAGGACATGTTGCAGCGAATGAAATGATTAAGATAAAGTTTGAAGTGGATATTAATCCGCCGGCGTACGCGAGCTTTGAGCACAAATACCGCCTGCTGCCTGTTCCGTATGAGGTAAAGATATATGATCTGCCTTCGCTTTTTGCGGGAAAAATTCATGCCGTACTTTGTCGTGGCTGGAAAAGTCGCGTGAAGGGGCGTGATCTCTATGATTATGTGTTCTATCTTTCTAAAGGCGCCACTGTGAATCGACAGCATTTGCAGGCGCGGCTGCTTCAGTCGAATTGCGTGCCGGAGGATTTTTCTTGCTCGTCAGAAAATCTCCGAGCGCTGTTGAACGAACGTTTTGCGCAGATTGATTATAAACAGGCGAAACGAGATGTGGAACCATTTATCTCAAGCTCATCGATGTTGGAACTTTGGTCTGCGGATTTTTTTAATCAAATTACAGAAGGATTGCGTGTATGCTAAAGCGTTGAAACTATGACGAGAGGAGTAGAAATATCATGAAAAAATTTGGTTTTGGACTCATGCGTCTGCCGCTGTTGGATCAGGCGGACACAAAGAGCGTAGATATTGAAACTGTGAAAAAGATGGTGGATGCATTTCTCGCTACTGGTTTTTCGTATTTCGACACAGCAGCCTGCTACCATGACGGGCAGAGTGAGATCGCTTTTCGTGAAGCAGTCGTGAAGCGGTATCCGCGCGAAAATTTTACGATCACCGACAAGCTGACGATGTTCATGCTCGAAAAGCCGGAGGAGGTGCCGGACTTTTTCGCCGGTCAGCTCGAACGCCTGGGCGTGGAGTACATCGATTACTACTGGCTGCATGGCATGGAGGCGAGCTCCTATGCCAAGGCGGAAGAATTTCACGCCTTTGATTTTGTTCATCAGCTCAAGGAAGCGGGCAAGGTGAAACACCTTGGCTTTTCCTTCCACGGCGACGCCGAGCTTTTGGAAGAGATCCTCAGCAAGCATCCAGAGATGGAGTATGTACAGCTGCAGCTCAATTACCTCGATTGGGACGACGCCCAGGTGCAGTCCCGTCTCTGCTACGAGGTGGCCACCCGCCACAAAAAGCCGGTCATCGTCATGGAACCGGTCAAGGGCGGGGCGCTGGCGACGATTCCGGCCGAGGCTGAGAAACTCCTCCATGACGCCCATCCCGACTGGTCGACGGCGTCCTGGGCGGTGCGTTTTGCCGCTTCGCCGGAGAACGTCATGGTGGTGCTCTCGGGCATGAGCAATGAAGCGCAGATGGCCGACAACGTCGGCTACATGAAGGACTTCGCGCCGCTCAGCGCCGACGAAGAAGCGGTCATCGACAAGGCCAAGACGATCATTCAAAATGCCATCGCCATCCCCTGCACCGCCTGCCGCTATTGCGTCGACGGCTGCCCACAGCACATCGCCATTCCAGACTGCTTCGGCCTCTACAACGACTTGCACCGCTTCGGCCCGTCGCAGCTGGGCAACGTCCGCCATCGCTATGGCAACCTTATCAAGAAGAACGGCAAAGCTTCCGACTGCATCGCATGCGGCACCTGCGAAAGCCGCTGCCCACAGCATCTGACCATCCGCCAGTACCTCAAAGACGTGGCCGCCGCATTGGAAGCATAAACCTGCAATAAAAAACGCGCAGCGCTCTCATTTTTGAGAACGCTGCGCGCTTTGGTTTTAGCGATTGTTGACCATTTCCGGCATCATGTCGTGCCAGACCAGGCGCTGCTCGGCGATGGTTTCCCATTTCGTGCCGGCTTTGCCGTGGTTCACGTAAGGGTCGATGGAGATGCCGCCGCGTGGCAGGAATTTGCCCCAGACTTCGATGTATTTCGGATCGAGCAGACGGACGAGGTCGTTCATGATGATGTTCACGCAATCTTCGTGGAAGTCGCCGTGGTTGCGGAAGCTGAAAAGGTACAGCTTGAGCGACTTGCTTTCCACCATGCGCTCGCCCGGCACATATGAGATGTATATAGTTGCGAAATCAGGCTGCCCGGTCATAGGACACAGGCTTGTGAACTCGGGGCAGTTGAATTTGACGAAGTAGTCGTTGTCTGGGTGTTTGTTTGGAAATGTCTCAAGCAGCTCCGGGGCGTAGTCGTCCGGGTAGGACACCCGCTTATTGCCGAGCAGGGATACGCCGTTCAATTCTTCTTTCGTGCGTCCGCTCATATTTTATCGCTCCTTGTCATTCAATTTGCTTAAATGTTGTTTTTGCCGTGCGCCGTAGCGGCGGACAGCTGTCGCGCGCTTTCAAGCGCCTTCACCAGCGCCACGCCCGCGACTGACGGGATAAGCTGCCCGACGCACAGGTTGAGCGCCATCAGCGGGTATGGTATTGCCAGAATGTAAGAGAGATATGTCGACACGCCGAGACCGGGCACCAGCACGATAGGCACGGCTATCAGCAGCTTGTTCCAGTTTTTGCGGCGTATCAGGGCGATGCAGTAGGCGGTCGTCACGCCGACGATGAAGCCGCCGATCATATCCGCTGCGCCGAAACCACCGAACAGCATATTGGAGAGGAGGTTTGCGAGGCCGAGCGGCACGACGAGGAACGGGAAAAGATATGCAAGGGCGTACAGGCTGGTCGCGATACGGATCTGGTAAGCGCCGAAGGAAAAGCTCGACGTGAGAGAGAGCGCCACTATGTAGAGCGCCATCACCATAGCGGAAAAGGTCAGTTTTTGCAGCCTGTTCATGTTGTTTTCCATATTTATTACCTCCGTAATAAAAAATCCCCGGTTCCTTCATAAAACCGGGGATATTGTATCGATAGCGATTGTCCGCGCGCAGCCGCTCGATCTCCCGCCGCGGCGCTGCTAAGCTATTTTTTGTCGTCCCTAGTTTTGTTTAACGACAGGATGGTTTCGAACTGTCGGCCGTCGATATAGCAAAGGTGCGTGCATTTGCCATATCTCAAACGGTTGATTATGTTAAACGATTTTTCCCCCTTTTGCAACATAAAGGGCGCTGGCTGCCTTTCTGTCGTGGATCTACAGCGAGCGAATCCACAAAAAAGGCAACGAAAAAGCGGCCCGTTTGCAGGGCCGCTTTTTATTTCGGAATCGTTCAGCGATCGGCTTATTTGCCGAGGTGCTCTCTGAATTCCTTCATGAGTTCGGGGGTCATTCCGCGCTCGCCGAGCTTCTCCCAAGTCGTGATGCAGGCTTCCTTGAGGGGCTGGAGCTCTTCAGGCGTGTAGGTGTAAACCTCGATGCCCTTCTTCTTCATGAGGTCCATGTACTTCATATCTTCGGACTGAGCGGTTTCGATGGACTTGATGGTGAAGTTCTTCGCGGCTTCCTGGAATATCTTCTGCTCCTCGGGGGAGAGCTTCTGCCAGGACTTCTCGCTGATCATGAGCGGGAGGTACTCCATTGAGTAGTTGGTGGCGTACCAGTACTTGATGACGTCGCCGAGGCTCGTGTAGACGGCCGCGGTAGCCATAGCGTTGACGGAGTCGCAGACGCCGGTCTGGAGCGACTGGTAGACGTCGGCCCAAGGAATGGTGATGGTGCGGAAGCCCATCGCCTGAGCGCCGAGCATGTAGGTGTCCATGTTCGGGACGCGGGTGAGGACGCCCTTGTCGACTTTCGGGTTGAGCGGTTCTTTGAGGGGCTTCGTCGAGCCGACGCCGATCATGCCTTCGACATAGGAGCCGAGGACGCGGACGCCGAGGGCGGAGCCGAGTTCGTTAAGCTTGTTCGGGAGCCACGCGCCGGGGGCGAAAACTTCCTTCGCCTGGTCGTAGCTGTTGACGTAGCCGTTGATGTAGACGAGCTCGAAGCGCGGGTCGAAGGAGCTCGCGAACGACGTTACCGACATGTCGACGGTGCCGCGGATGAGCTCTTCCATGACGAGCGTATAGTCGCCGAGCTGGCTGGCGGGATAAACTTCGATTTTAACGTGGCCGTTGGTCTTATCCGCGATTTCCTTCGCGAAGTCCTGCATCATCTTCGTGCACTGGTGCTCGACCGGCTGCTGTCCCGCAAAACGGAAAACGATCTGATCCGCCGCGAGGGCCGCCGACGCCATCATGGCGCAGACGAGGACGGACATCATAAGTACTGCCAACTTCTTCATTGCTTGTTACCTCTCCCTTCAGGTTTTCGCTTTTATAACTACGGCCCGCGAGGGCCGCAAAAGCCGGTTAAAGAAACATACAGAAAAAAGTGAGCAATTCCACTAACTTCATTGTAAAAGATATATCAGAAGGGCCTCTATGTCAACGTTAGAATTTTTGGATGAAAAAATAAAAAATATTTTTGTAAAATTTATAATATAGCAAAAGAGTGAATTTGAATTGATTCTTATTGCGCGTGTAAAGGCGCAAAGCGCGTGCGATTCAGAATTGGACGGGAGCGGCATGCACGGCGGGGCGGGTCTTGTCGTACGACATCCCGACGCCGCGCTGCTTAGAAGGGCGTTAAAAACAGCAGTGCGCCGCGGAAATTTTCATCCGCGGCGCTCGAAAAACTAAAAATGTGAAATATCACGCGCTTGCGGAGCCCCGCGCCCGCGCGAAACTGCGGCGTAGGCCGGAGACTCGGAGCGCGCTGCGCGAAGAATGCGGACCTCTTCCTCAAGGCGCGCGAGCCGGGCTTCGAGCTCAGCGGCGTAGGCTTCAGCCGAGTATTGGCGCACCGGCGAGCCGCCGAGCTTTACGACGCGCGCGCGGACGCCAGTCACCGTCGCCCCCTCCGGCACGTCGCGCAGCACGACGCTGTTAGCCCCTATTTTTGAGTTTGAACCGACCGTTATCGGGCCGAGCAGCTTCGCGCCGCTCCCGACGAAAATATTGTCGCCGAGCGTAGGGTGGCGCTTGTGCGATTTTTCGTTGCCCGTCGCTCCGAGCGTGACGCCGTGGAAAAGCGTCACGTTCTCGCCGATCTCCGCCGTCTCGCCGATGACTACGCCCGCTCCGTGATCGACGAAAAAGCCCGCGCCTATCTTCGCAGCCGGGTGGATTTCTATCCCCGTCCACCAGCGCACGAAAAGCGACAGCAGCCGCGGCAGCACCGGGATATGCAGCGTGGAGTGCAGAAAATGGATGCCGCGGTGCGCCGTTATCGCGAAAAAGCCCGGCGTACAGAGGAGGACCTCGAAAAATCCGCGCGCGCCGTCCGATATCGACGGGTCGTTGCGTTTAGCCGCGAGATAGTCGCTTCTGATAGTCCTCCATGCGTTCATGTCATTACCTCCTGCATAAAAAAGAGGGCCCGCTTTCGCAGGCCCCCTGAAAATTTTGCTTCTTCCGGCTACGTATAAGATTATTCCGCCCCGGGCCGCGCCTCTATGCGCGCGGCACGCCGTCCGCGCAGTCTATAACTCCGTGCGGCGACAACAAACGTTATTGAAACGGCGGGTTAAAAGTATCGTCCTCATAAAATATATTCTACAATGGATACGGCGTGTTGGCAAGCCAATAGGTACAGGAATTTTTTGTGATGCAGGTTTGTCAACCATCTGTTACAGTAAAGAGAGTTGTTGTAATGCTTCACCCTCATGTAAATATAACCTGTCTGCTCGAATCGTATCTTACAACGGTTTTAGTGATGCTGCATTTCATAGCGAATTTGATAAGAGATTGCCCCTGTAACGTTTTTTTGTGTTATCTTACATATGCTGTGCGACAGTCCTTCTATTAGTGTATTGGTGGCGAATTTGCTATATATCATAGGTCTGTTTCTCGCTTCTTGATGTCTGTGTTATAATATTATACGATGAACTTACAATTGCTTTTTCTCTTTCTCTTTCTGCTTACTGTAACAGATGATTGGCAAGATAATATTTCTGCTTTGCCATGTATAGCCTTCTTGATTGGATGTTGGGGTATAATTAATTATATTGTTTACCGAAAATTGGTAATGGTCGCGGATATTTGTAAGATGTGCTGGTATGTCAACAAATTGCACCTGTCACAAAGTCCGCAAGTATAGCAACACAGCGGCACAATAGGAGCTGCCCCTTATGCGGAATGAAGTGACGCAAAAACAGCCCGAACTTAAATCGTCCAGGCTGCCTGCCTCGCATAACGCACATATAGGTTTATGCTGTGTAGAGGTGCGTCTTTTGTTCCCAAAGGTTTTTTATCGGCTTAATCAAATTTACGATTGACTATTGAAAACAACTTTTCAAACCGCTTGATCGTTTCTTCTGAGAAGGAAAGTGTGGCAATATGTTTTGCCATATAATTTGCAGGAGAATAGTGATTGAAAGACTTGTTTCCATTAAGTCGCTTCAACTGCGACATTATTGGCTTGGCTACATCGAGGTCAGAAATCTGCACAGATGCACCGAATGCCCCGTTATACAGCACAAGATATTCTTCCTTTTTAAATAAGTCCTCGATATCAGCAAAGGGCTGCTCTATCACAGAATGGTAGTACAGAATCTTTTTATCAGCAATAATTTTTTGCTCAACCATACGCTTCAAACGAACTTCCGCTCCTTGATCTGTAAAGGTGTCAAGCAAACATACTGTAGATAGCTCATTACCTCGCATCAGCGAAATGAATGTCGCAATCTTGTCTGCACCGCCCACCGGGACAATCGTAACACCATCTGACAGTCCCTCTTTTCCCATATCTCTCAAAATAGTGGAGAAGTGGTTAAGATAAACCAAATCTGAAATACCCTCTACCAAAAGATTTTGTGGTGAAACATATAAGTTTTGGGCAATCGTGTAACCTAACGCTGCCTGTAACGGAAACAGCGTATCGGAGTCTTTTTCTTCAACAGCATCCGACACAACGCTACCGATTTTAGGATTCTGTGTATCATAGACAGTTCGCACTTCATTGAGTCTTAAAGAATCAATCATAAAGGGTGAGTGCGTTGTGTATATGACCTGATATTCGGGCGCAAGCTTTTCGTCAATAAATCGCAACAAATCATTTTGTGCAGCGGCATGAAGGCTAAGTCCGGGCTCGTCCAATAACAAAATGTATTTACTGTTCTTGTCGCCTTGAATTTTGCTAAACCAGACAAGGAAAGAGAAAAACCAAAGAAAACCTTTACTGCGATTTTTCAGCGGCAGCGTTACCCTGTGCTTGGAGTTATAAATTCTGATATTGAGATAGCGGACATTGTTTGCAGCATGCTCAATTTCAAAGCGAATTTCAAGATTCTGGTTTGTTGTCCAGTACCCAAACATTTCATCCGTGATGGAATTAGAGGTTGCTTCCAACTGCGCCTTGAACGCTTCAAAATTACTCTCGGATTGAATATCAGAAATCTGCAAGCCACTTAATTCAAACAGTGCCTTTGCGATTTTGTATTCCTCAGAAGACAAGCTTCCTGTCGGTTTTCCTGCGGCGAAGTCACTTAAATTGATTCTGCAAGGCAAGCTGAAGTAATCGCTAAAATACCATAGTTTAGGAATCGCAGGAGAAATATAGGTCTTATAGATGTACCCTTCCAGCGGATTCGTCCATCCGTTTGCTCCCTTCTTAATTTTTTCCAGTTCGGCTTTAATCTCGTTCATGCCCGGCAGGGAGTTGTTTTCGGAAACAACGCTCACTAAGGCAGGATAATCAGTCGCAGCATGAATAAGTTCTTTGCCTTGTTCTCCCACGCCAAAAGCCGAAATCAGCCAATCTTTAAAAACTCCAAAATTAGTTGAAACCCCCGTTGTTGTCCTTGTGTTATCGTAATAAGATGTCACCGAAAAGCGCTGCTTAGAAATAATGCCCTCCGCAAAAACATCCTCCACACTTTTTACATCTTCGTCAGATAATTCATACTCGCAAGTTAACACTCTGGGATTTTCAGTGCGTACTTTTGTCAACTCGCTGCGAGGATAATCTAAGTCCTTATCGAATTGGAAGTCTACATTATTCTCGAAATAATTCGATTTTGCCAGAGCTTCGAGCAGCGCCGTTTTTCCGGATTCGTTTTTGCCAACGATCCGTGTAATCTGGCTTTCCACCTCATAGGTCTGCTCTGTCAGGAAGCTCTTGTATTTATGAATTGTTACTTTAGTTAATTTCATAGACTACTCCTTTCTCTTTATCTGCAGAGTTAATTCTTATTCACCAACTTCGTTTCGAGAAATGGAATAACAATTTCCAGACTCATCAGTGATGGTGAGACGCTCCTCGGATGCTGAAAGCTGAATGTTGGGCGGAATGGGAAGTCGCACTTTTCCCATTTTGCTTATAGGCGGCTTAATGTATTTAGTGATGTATTTCCCCATCTCTCTACCTGCACGGGCTGTAAGCATATTCCATGCATCCTCACCTATTGCGCATCGACCACCTTCTTCAACATATTTTGCTTTGAGTCGGTCTAAAAGAGGGGACGGAGTTGGATCGAACACTATCAGGACAGGGGTCAGTCCAGCTCTGCGAGCTTCATATGGAAAACTCATTTCCTCGCTAAATCGTCCTTGCCCACTGGCTGCGATTGTTACACGCAGCTTCAATTCATAAGCTTCTCTTGATTCCTCGATAATTTGTTGGATTACCATTATCATCAATGCGCTTAACAGGGGAATATCTGTGTGACATTGGTTCACCGCCAAGACAGCTTGCTAAAATCGGCTCAAACAAGTATCCTGTTTCTTGCGCACTACGGTTATCAATGTCATATATGAGCTTTCGCCAGCTCATCCATGAGAACAAAAGCGAATCTTCACAATTCCCATATTCCAGTAAACATCTCGGTCCAATTTGCTCTGTCAACGGGAACGATTGAGTTTTTAGGATATTGTAGAACTTAAAGCGTCTGCGCCAAAGTTCGGACAGATTTTTTAGATACAGATATATAACATTTTCTGTATTAGTAGCGCCGGAAAGTTGTAAATAGTTTATAGCGTCATCTGCCGTTACATCAGGTAGCTCTGCAACTTTTGCTTGGGGGATTGTATAAAAGCTTTCCTTGGCAAGTTGACAAAACGGTCTGGAAAACCAATCCGGTTCATTCTCAAAAATATCTAGGTAAGCAATATGGATAAGCAGAACAACATCTTTGGGCTCAATCTCTACCATAGCAGCACCAGAGCCATGTCGTGAGAACGTTTTGTAGAACACTCGTTGTTGGCTGGTTATTGGCATATTTTATACCTCCATCCGTTTTTGATCGTAGTTTTGTAACGAACTTAACATTTTGCAAGTTTTTTGCAGAGCGGGGCTCTTGGCAGTTGCTTTAGTTACATCAAATTGTGCCAAAGAAGGGCGCTCTTCATTAGGCGTATTCTCATCACACATAATGATTTGCTTTGCCATTTGCTCTGCAAATACAGGAGGGATGGCGTTCCCAATTTGAAGTATTTTTTGTGCGTCTGTTCCACAAAACAAGAAAGAATCTGGGAATGTTTGTATCCTGGCGCATTCTCGGATTGTAAGTGTCCTATTTTGTGTCGGATGGACAAATTCTGATGGTGCAGCACTTGTTATCGTTAGGCACGGCTCATCGTATGATAATCGTTTCAAACCAGAAGGTGCCCCACCTCTTTTTTCAGAAGGCGTTCCATCACATACTCTTCTTGAAGCTCTACGCTTAAAAGAATCATGTTGCAAATATTCCGGTAAATCTTTCATTGTTTGACCAATTTTTAAAGCAGATATCCATTCTAACTGTATTCCTGTTTCTGATTTTCGGACATGGTCGATTTCAGGCATATCACATGATTCTAAATCACTTATTGCCTCTCGCAGAGTAAATGATGAATCTTTATATATTGCGCCCGACGCTCGTTCAACAGGCTCTGGAAACTCAAATTTCTTACCTTCTCTATTACCCACAATAATGACTCGTTTTCTTCTTTGGGGCACAGCATATTCTTGCATGTATACTTTTTTTAAACTAACGGTGTATCCAAGATCAATCATTTTCTTTATGCACTCAACGACATAAATGCCTTTGGCAGTTGTTAATATTCCTTCCACATTTTCCATCATAAACCATCGTGGGTAGAAAATCTCAAGTGCTTGAGCATAGTTTTGTACTAATTTGTTACGAGGATCGTTCCAAAAGCGACTACCTGCTGTTGTAAACCCTTGGCATGGTGGTCCACCAATGAGTAAATTCAGCGCCCCGTGTTGTAACCCTAATTCATTGCGCAATTTCAGGAAATCACACGATGCTAAATCAACATTACGACAAATATCTGCGCCAAAATTCATATTATAAGTAGCAATTGCAGGTTCAGAATTTTCAAAAGCGGCAAGAATATCAACTCCGGCGTTCTTGAAACCTAACGAGCATCCACCCGCTCCTGCAAATAAGCTAATTGCTTTCCATTGTTTTTTCTGCATACTTATCAGCTTTAATCTCCATTAGCCTCTGATCGAAACACAAAAACACCGTAAACGATACATTTCATCACCGAACGTATTGTTCTATCAAATATTTCTTTTCGGTATTGTTACAGTGATAACGCTTTATCCGGCTTTTATCATAAGCTATGCGTTGCTAATCTGCTTATCAATTTATGCAATAATTTATCATAACAAACTACCATCCGCTAACCTACTTGACATACAGATTTGATACTATTACATCACGAAGATGTGAATAAATCAACAAAAAGAGAAAACCTCAAATTTGCGTTGCATTTTTTGCCAATGCCGCCCTTTTTCCTTTACTCTCGCATATGTATGGTAACCCTACACGCGTCGTCATCTGTCAAGCTAAATTCCTTGACACTGTCCGCAACTCCCTGTATAATCCTCTGGTTGACTGGGGGTGGCTGCCTTGGCGGAGAAAGATTCTCTGAATCAGCGCGTTCGGGACGTGCTTTTGTTTGACAACTACGGGCAGCGGCTCACGGAGAAGCAGCGTCTCGCGTGCGAGATGATCCTCATGCGGGATTTTTCGCTCGCGGAGGCGGCGGAGGCGCTCGGCGTCTCGCGGCAGGGCGTCCACGACCTTGTGGCGCGCGCGCGGGAGCACATGGAGGAGTACGAAGCCTCGTTCGGCCTCGTCGCGCTGAGGCGCAGGCTTGAAGCTATGGAGCGGGAGCTCGAAGAGAATAAATCGCGGCTGCCCGGGGATTTTTATATAAATTTCAAGAAGCTGCTGGAGGGGTAGGCAATGTTTGATTCGCTCAAAGAACGTTTTGAAAATATTTTCTCAAGCCTCCGCGGCAAGGGAAAGCTTTCGGAAGAGGATATAAATCTCGCGCTGCGCGAGGTGCGCCGCGCGCTTCTCGAAGCCGACGTCAACTACAAGGTGGTCAAGGACGTCGTCGAGGCGATACGCGCGCGCGCGACGGGGCGCGAGGTGCTCGACTCCATAACGCCGTCGCAGCTTATTTTCACGATAGTTTACGAAGAGCTTATAAAGATCATGGGCGACGCGCCCGCGCCGCTCGTCATCTCGCCGAAGCCGCCGACGGTCTACATGATGGTCGGCCTCCAGGGCTCCGGCAAGACTACGATGACGGTCAAGATTGCGCGCCGTATGTCGAAGGGGCACAAGCCGCTCGTAGTCGCCTGCGACCTTCGCAGGCCCGCGGCCGTCGACCAGCTCCGCGTGCTCGCGGAGAAGGCGAACATCCCGTTCTTCGGCCCTGAGCAGGGCGAGACGAACCCCGTCGCCGTCGCGCGCAGGTCGCGCGACTACGCCGAGTCGCACCTCTGCGACATGATACTGCTCGACACGGCGGGACGCCTCCAGATGGACGACGAGCTGATGCGCGAGCTCGAAACTATGAAATCCGCCTTGAACCCAACGGAAATCCTTCTCGTCGTCGATTCGATGACGGGGCAGGAGGCCGTCAACGTCGCTAACACCTTCCACGAGCGCCTCGGGCTGACGGGCGTCGTCCTGACGAAGCTCGACGGCGACGCGCGCGGAGGCCCGGCCCTTGCGGTGCGCGCGAGCACGGGCGTGCCGATCAAGCTCGCGGGCTGCGGCGAAAAGACGGAGGATCTCGAAGTTTTCGACGCTCGGCGCATGGCGCAGCGCATCATCGGCATGGGGGACATGGAGGGGCTGCTTGAAAAAGTCCAGTCCGCCACCTCCGAGGCCGATATAGAGCGTATGACGGAGAGCCTGAAGAAGAACCGCTTCACGCTCGAGGATATGCTGATGCAGCTCCAGCAGATAAAGAAGCTCGGCCCGCTGGAGAAGGTCATAGAGATGCTGCCGATCCCGGGCGCGGCGAAGGCGCTGAAGAACGCCGAGATAGACCCGAAGCGCATGAAGCAGACGGAGGCGATAATCCTCTCGATGACGCTGAAGGAGCGCCGCAACCCAGAGATAATAAAGGGCAGCCGCCGCCGCAGGATAGCGGAGGGCTCCGGCACTTCCGTCCAGATGGTGAATCAGGTGCTCGCGCAGTACGAGCAGATGAAGAGCATGATGAAGACCTTCGGCAAGATGGCCGGGGGCAAAAAAGGCGGCTTCCGTATGCCGCCTGGCATGGGCGGAAAGCGCGGCTTCTTCCGCTAGGATTTGATTGAGCCGGATATAATCCGTTTTCAATAGAGCATTAAGAGAATAGACACAGGAGGTGTTAACGCAAGATGTCAGTACGTATACGTCTTTCCCGTCACGGGAAAAAGAAGGCTCCTTTCTATCGTCTGGTTGTGGCGGACTCTCATTCCCCGAGAGACGGCCGTTTCATAGAGATACTCGGGACCTACAACCCGCTCGTAGACCCGGCGGAGATCAAGATAAACGCCGAACGCGCGGCGTTCTGGCTCGGCAACGGCGCTTCTCCGTCCGATACGGCGAAGGAGCTGCTCAAGAAGGCCGGAGTGCTCGACGCTCCCGCGGCGGCCGAAGCGGAATAGGGCGGATAAATCATGGCGAATTATGTCGACCTGGTTGATCTGATAGTACGCAGGCTCGTCACGAAGCCGGAGGCGGTTCGCGTAGAAGAGGACCGTTCCGATGGCGGGGTCATACTCGTAACGATAAGGGTTGACTCCGAGGACGTGGGCCGCGTGATAGGCAAGAAAGGCTCCACCATCAACGCCATCCGCCACGTGGCGAAGGCGGCCTCGATAAAATCGGGCGAAAAGGTGGACGTCGATGTCAAAGAAGACTGACCCTTCTCTCGAAGGACGGTGCGAGATAGGCAGGATAGCCGCAGCGCACGGAGTACGGGGCGATATGCTCCTGATACCGCTGACGGACTTCCCGGAGCGCTTCATTGGGATGAAGCATCTCGACATATCGCTGCCGGGCAAGCCCGTGAAAAGCTGGAAGGTGCGCAGGCTTGAGCCTTACGAGGGGAAGAACACGTTCTTCCTTCACCTTCAGGGCGTCGAGGACAGAAACGCCGCCGAGGCCATGAAGGGCGCCTCCGTCACCGTACCGAACGACGAAAGGGTCGAGCTCGAAGAGGACGAATACTGGCTGGACGATATAATCGGCCTCGCCGTCCTCGACGCGAGCACGGGGGAGAGCCTCGGACGGGTTAGCGAAATCATCCAGACGGGCAGCAACGACGTCTACGTCGTGAAGACCCCCGACGGCAAGGAAAAGCCGGTTCCCGCGACAGGCGACGCGATAGTATCGGTCGACGTGGCGGGAGGCACCATGACAGTGAATATTCCAGAGGGATTGTGGAACTGAGATGAAGATAACCGTCATCACGGCCTTTCCGGAGCTGATGCGGGGCTATTTCGCAGCGAGCGTGCTCGGGCGCGGGATAGCGGCCGGGAAGCTCGACGCTGAAGTCGTGGACATCCGCGACTTTTCGGAAGGCGCGTACAGGCAGATAGACGACTACTGCTACGGCAGCGGCGGCATGATGCTCATGGCGGAGCCTCTCGCGAAGGCGGTCGAATCGGTCTCCGGCGGCGCAAAGCCCTACGTCGTCTACCCGAGCCCGCAGGGGGTGCGCCTCCATCAGGAGCTCGTGGAAGACCTGGCGCGCAAAGAGCACCTCGTCATCGTCTGCGGCCACTACGAGGGCGTGGACGAACGCTTCACGGAAAAGTACGTGGATATGGAAATATCCCTCGGCGACTTCGTGCTGACGGGCGGCGAGATGCCCGCGATGGCTATAGTCGATGCCGTGTCGCGCCTCATCCCGGGCGTAGTGGGCAGCGAAAGCTCCGTTGAGGAAGACTCCTTCTACAGCGGGATGCTCGACACGCCGCACTACACGCGCCCCGCTCAGTGGCGCGGAGAGCGCGTGCCGGAGGTGCTGACGGGCGGCGACGCGAAGGCTATCGAACGCTGGCGCAGGCGGCAGTCGGTCGAGCGCACGCTCGACAGGCGGCCCGACGTCGCGGCGCGCGCGGGGCTGATACCGTGGCTCTCGGGCGGCGCATACGTGATGGAGGTACATTATCCCGTCCTCGACAAACGCGGCGAAAAATCGTCCACAGCGATAACGGGCATGGACCTGCACGACATCGCGCGCGCCTGCCGCACCTATGGAATAAAGAAATACCTGCTCGTCACGCCAATCGCGCAGCAGCGCGAAATGGCGAAGCGCATCGCGGGACACTGGACCTCGGGCTGGGGCGCGGACTACAACCCCGACCGGCGCGAGGCTTTCTCGACGCTCAAGATATTCGCCTCCGTACAGAAGGCGGTAGCCTGGGCCGAAGAGAAAGAGAAAAAGCCGGTGTTTAAGATAGCGACGACGGCGAAGCGTCACGCGGGAGCGCAGCACTGGCTTACGCTCAAACGTGAAATACTGCGCCGCGACGACAGCCCGCTCTTCATATTCGGGACGGGCTGGGGGCTCCACGACGAAGTCATGGAGGCGGCGGACGCCGTAATGACGCCGATATGCGGCGGCAAAGACGGCTGGAACCACCTCTCAGTGCGCAGCGCCGTGAGCATAACGCTCGACCGCTTCTTCGGCTGGCGCTGAAAAAACGGGACAGGACAACGCAACAGATCAACGGCGCGAAAAACGCCGTAAAAGATGAAAAAATAAAACATTACAAAAAGGAGGGAAAACCTCATGCAGGATCCAAGAATGGCTCTGGTAGAGAAAAAATACCATAAGGCGGAAGGCTCCATCCCCGAATTCCGCCCCGGCGACACGGTCAAGGTCCACGTCAAAGTCGTGGAAGGCAACCGCAGCCGTATACAGGTCTTTGAAGGCGTCGTCATCGGCCGCCAGCACGGCGGTCTCCGCGAGAACTTCATCGTCCGCAAAATCTCCAACGGCGTCGGCGTGGAAAGAATCTTCCCCGTCCACTGCCCCAGCATCGACAAGATCGAAGTAGTCCGCAAGGGCCGCGTCCGCCGCGCGAAGCTCTACTACCTCCGCAAACTCAGCGGAAAGGCAGCCCGTATCAAAGAGCGCAAGGACTTCGAATAACTCCCCGTACATCACGGAAAAGCCAAAGCCCCTCCGCAGCGAGGGGCTTTTTTGTGCCCGCGCGCCGCGCCGTCCGCCTCCGTTGATGAGGCATGCTTTAACGCCTATAATTTCAGAAAAACGAGATAAAAACAGGCGGGCGGCGAAAATGGAAGTAAAAAAATGGACTTACGAAGAATTTCCCGAATACACAGAAATCCCCGAAGGCGCAGAAAGAATTGAAACGACGGGAGACGAAACCGGCGTGCGGTTCGTCCGCGAGGTCGAATACGCGGCCCCGTGCGGCGTGCCCCTGCACCTCAACATACTGCTCCCCGTGACGCGGAACGAGCCGGACAAAAAATATCCGTGCCTCGTATACGTGCAGGGCTCGGCTTGGAAGGCGCAGGATCTTTATATGTCTGTCTGCTGCCTCGACGAAATCGTGAAAAAAGGCTTCGCCGTAGCGATAGCGCAGTACCGCCACACGGGACAGGCCCCGTTCCCCGCGCAGATACAGGACGCGCGCAGCGCGATACGCTACATGCGCGCACACGCGGACGAATACAGCGTAAACCCCGACGAGATATTCATAGGCGGCGACTCCTCCGGCGGACACACGGCGGTGTTATGCGTGCTCGCCGAAGATGGTGGCGACATGGACGGCGGCCTCTTCCCCGGCGTCTCCGCCGAAGTGCGCGGCGTCCTCGACTACTACGGCACCGTCACGCTGCTCATGGAAGACGGCTTCCCGACCACGAC
The DNA here is from genome assembly GCA_900545755.1 of uncultured Cloacibacillus sp. Taxonomy (GTDB): domain Bacteria; phylum Synergistota; class Synergistia; order Synergistales; family Synergistaceae; genus Caccocola. The sequence goes on from URAG01000007.1 coordinate 18,276, forward strand.
GAGCCACCACACGCCTAAAGCCCCAGAAGGCCAGCTTCTCGGCGGAATCTACGTCATGGAGCACCCCGAGCTCGCCGCGAAGGCGAGCGCCGTCACGCACATCACGCCCGACAAGAAACTCCCGCCCTTCTGCATCTTCCACGGGACGAAGGACCGTACCGCGAACGCGCGCCAGAGCGTCGAACTGTACGAAAAACTCCGCGCCTGCGGCAAAGAAGCCCACCTTTACCTCATAGCCGGAGCCGACCACTGCGGCCCCGAATTCTGGGCAGAAAAGGCCGTCGATATCGCGGTGGGCTTCATGCGTGAGTGCTTGGAAAAACCGAAAGAAAAATAAAAAAATCTCACAGAAAAAGCTTGACGAAACGGCGAAGTTTTTATATACTTCTTTGCGTTGAGCGCCGGGGTGGTGGAAATGGTAGACACGCACGTTTGAGGGGCGTGTGGGGCAACCCGTACGAGTTCAATTCTCGTCTCCGGCACCATTTATGAAATCCCTCAAGAGACCAGCCGAAAGGTTGGTCTCTTTTTTTATCCCTATATAAAAATTACCAAGCGCATAAAAAACACGCGGCGTGGACTGCCGCTGCGTGTCTATATGCTGCGAAAGCCGGACGTGCGTACAACTTCGCTTCGTGTGCGGTAGTTTTTGCCGCTATTCTCCTATCCCAAGATTCCGCATCGCCTCTTTCAGCGTTCTTTCGCCGTCCTTGTGGAAGTATTCGCCTATTTCGCCGTATTCAATGTATTTGAAATCATCGTTTTCGGGGAAGGGCGCGCCGGGGGCGTGGCGCACCATCGAAGTACATTTCATTTCCGAGGTTTTCATCGCCTCGTTTGTTTCGTAGAGGTATATGCAGAGGTCTTTGTTTTTCGCCTTGCCGTTTCTGCCTATCCTATAGTAGTCGTGGCGGCCGCCATATTTCAGCGCGGCTGGGTCGGCTTTTACCGCCGTTTCTTCGAAGAGCTCGCGCGCCGCGGCTTTTGCTCCGTCACCGCCGTCGGTATCTTCCATGCCGCCTTTGGGCAGGCTCCAGTACTTTTCGTGCGTCGGGTGGACAATGAGGAATTTCCCGCTTTGCGCGTCCATGTAGATCACGGCGTATGACACTTTTATTTCCATGTTTTCGTCTCCTTTGCTGAACTGCGCTTATTATATCCACCGCCGCCTTTTTGATGTTAGAATGAGACAAGGTGGCGGCTATGAACAATGCGGAAGGGGCGGCTCTTGCGCGGCTGCTGGATTCTAAATATGCGCAGGTTCTGCGGCTGAGAAGTTGCTGAACTGCGTCTGAGCGCACGGCGCGTTGTTCGCACGTCCCGCGCTGTTATGATTATGGCAAATTTCATTTCGGAGGATAAGTTTTGAATCGCGTATATGACGGAATCATGGGCTTGGTCGTGGGGGACGCATTGGGTGTGCCTGTTGAGTTCCGCGAGCGGGACACGTTTTGCGTTACGGATATGAGGGGCGGCGGGACTTACGGGCTGCCGGCCGGGACATGGTCGGACGACAGCAGCCTCGCGCTCGCGACGCTTGAGAGCCTAGGGCGCATGCGGCGTGTCGACCCGCGCGACATTATGGAAAATTTCGTAAAATGGTATGCGCACAACGAATTCACGCCATACGGCAGCGTCTTCGACATCGGCAACACGACGCGGCAGGCCATCGAGCTTTATATGCAGAGCCGCGATGTAAAGCGCTGCGGTGGGCGGAGCGTAACGGACAACGGCAACGGCTCGCTGATGCGTATTCTGCCGCTGGCCTTTGTCCCGCACACGGACGACGACGTCGCGGCTGTCTCGGCGCTGACTCACGCCCACCCCATTTCGACGGGCGCCTGCGAGGAGTACGTGCGCATCGCGGTGCTTCTGCTCGCAGGCGGCGGGCCGGAGGAGACTGCGCGGCTTTACGACGGGGAATACGATATAAGAAAAAAGCCGCGGGACGATGTAAAAAGCGGCGGCTACGTGCTAGACACGCTCGACGCCGCCATATGGTGTTTTACGACTACTTCGTCGTACCGCGAATGTGTGCTGAAGGCCGTCAACCTGGGCGGCGACACGGATACGACGGCGGCGGTAGCCGGAGGGCTGGCCGGCATATACTACGGTTCGTCGGATGAACGGGGCATCCCGCAGGAATGGCAGGCGCAGATAGCGCGCGGCAAATGGATAGCGGAGCTCTGCGAAGCGGATTTCTTCTTAAACGGCTCGTCGCGTTAGCCGGCGGCGAAGGCCGAAGCCGCTGCGCGCAGCTCTAACGCCTGTTCACCAACCAAATTCCCGCCATAATCATGACTGCTCCGAGCGCGAGCCATATCGTGTAGCGTTCGCCTATGAGCAGATATGAGATGACCATGCCGGCGACGGGCTGGAGGAACTGGAAGACGGTGAGCTTCGCGACTGGAATGGCGGCGAGCGCCTTGTACCAGAAGAGGTAGGCTAGGCCGGAAGAGAGCGCGCCGAGGAAGATTATCGAAAGCCACGTACCGGCGGTGAAGCCGGGAATGACGGAGTAGTCGGTGCCGAACGCCAGCGTCGCGATAAACGCGAAGAGCGACGCGAAGACGAGTTCCCAGAATATCGAAAAAGCCGGCGTCATTGCGGATTTAAACAGCTTGCGCGAAATCACGAGGAATACGCCCCAGTTTAGGACGGAGGCGAGCATTAGGAAGTCTCCCCACGAACCGAAAGAAGCGGACTCCGCAGTCTCCTTTATCGTGCCTGCGGCTAGGACTAGCGCAACGCCGAATGCCGCGAGGGCGAGCCCTGCGGCGGCGAGGCGCGAGATCTTTTCCTTGAGGAAGAGCCAGCCTAGCGCCGCGACGACGGCGGGCGAAGCGACCATCATCCAGTTAGCGTTCCCCGCTCCAGCCGTTTTCATAGCTACGGCCTGAATCCCCTGGTGGAAGAATATCCCTTGAAAACCGAGCAGCGCCAAAACAAGCGCCTCGTGCGCCGTAGGCATGCGCAGCTCGCGCCCGAGCGCGCAGCCTGCGGCCAGCACCGGAAGCGTCATCGCGAGGCGCAGACAAAGGATAAGCGACGGTTCGGCCTGTGCGAGCGCGTATTTCGTCGCGGCGAAGCTGCCGCCCCATATCGTGACGGCGCAAAGCACCATAGCGTAGTCGAGCGCGCGCGGCGCCCGCGATTTTTCAACTGCGTGAAGCCTTTCCGGCATTGCGTATCCCTCCAGACGTGGAATCAGACGGGAAAATTATACCGCGTCTGCGCTTATCCGGCACTGCGCAGGTTGGGCTTCGCTTGGATTGGCAAAACGGCGCAAAATGGAATTAGGTTTCTTTCGCCACAAAAATAGGTCACATTTTTTAACTTTTTCTGGTATTATAGGAGGAGCCGAAATAATAACCGGAGGACAAATTTTATGAACAATATCCAGCATCTGCGCTATGCCGTCGAGGTTGCGAAGACGGGCTCCATTTCGCGGGCCGCCGAAAACCTCTTCATGGGGCAGCCGCATCTGAGCAAAGCCATACGCGAGCTCGAGGAGGACATGAACATCACGATATTCCGCCGCACGCCGAAGGGCGTCGAGCCGACGGAGCAGGGCGGGCAGTTCATCGAATACGCGCGGCGCATCCTCGAACAGATCGACGAGCTCGAATCTCTCTACAAACCCTCCGGCGTAAAAAAATTCAGCCTCTCGCTGCCGCGCGCCAGCTACGCGGCCTTCGCCTTCTCCGAATTCGCCGCGGCCCTCGACGACGCCGAGGGGCTCGACGTGAAATACCGCGAGACGAACTCCACGCAGGTACTCAAAAACGTCGGCGACGGCGTGTCGAACCTCGGCATACTGCGCTGCCAGCGCGAACACGAAAAATATTTCCTCGCCGCGCTCGAAGAGCGGTCGCTGAAATACGAGCCTGTTTGGGAATTCGAGTATCTAGCGCTTATGTCGCGCCGCCATCCGCTCGCCGCCGCGCCTGAGCTGAAATTCGCCGAGCTGCGCCTCTACACGGAAATAGTCCACGACGACAACTCCATCCCGGCGCTGCCCGTCTCCGAAGCGCGGATACTCGCGCAGAAACACGAGAAAAAGAAGAAAATCGCCGTCTACGAGCGCGGAATACAGTTTGAGCTCCTATGCCGCCTGCCGTCCGCCTACATCTGGGTCTCGCCGATGCCGCACGAGACGCTCGACCGCTTCGGCCTCGTCCAGAAACGCTGCCGCGACGCGGACAACTCATTCCGCGACCTGCTGATCTACCGCAAGAACTACCGCTTCACGCCAGAGGACAAGCTTTTCGTCGAAAAGCTGCGCGAGACCGTCGCGCGCGTAAAGCGCGAACTGGAGCAAGACTCGTAGGGAACGGGCAAGATTCACGGAACGGCGATATATAGATATTGATATATCGATATTCCAATTTTATATCTACTCGCAAGGCTTGACGCGAGTTATCATATCAAGCGTTGAAGGACGGAGCGGCGCTCCGGACGGAAAACAGACAGCTACACGGCGCGCTTGAGCTTGCACCAAAGCGCAGCCGTTGGAAATAACAACCTTCCTTAAATCTTCACAAAAACCCCTCAGTTAGGCCCCGTTCCCGAAATCGGGAATCCCGGGGCGTTTTTTTGTCTTCGGAAAAGAGAGAACGCCTTATCGCCGCTCCGCCCTCCGCGTCACTATGTTGATTATCTCCGCGGCGGCGCGGGGGCGGGCTATCGCCAGTGCGTTTCTGCTCATCGCCTGCGCTTCGCCGCTTTCGAGGATTTCCGCGGCGGTTTCGGCGGCGCGCTGGGGGAGGGCCAGCTGGCGCGCCGCGCCGTTCGCGGTCAGGTAGGCGAGGTTTAATTCTTCCTGCCCCGGTATCGGGTCGGTGAGGAGCATCGGCAGGCCGGCGCAGAGCGCCTCGGAGGCGGAGAGGCCGCCGGGCTTCATCACGGCGACGTCGGCGGCGGCGTAGTAGTTTTCCATGTCGGGGACGAAGCCCTCGACGCGGACGTTTTCCTTGTACATGAAGAAGGTCTTCATGCGCGCGCGCAGCTTTGCGTTGCAGCCGCATACGGCGAGGACGTAGTATCCCGCAGCGGCGAGCGACTCAGCGGCCTTCTCGACGGGGCCAGCGCCGATGCCGCCTCCGCTTACGAGGACGATCCTTTCGCCGGCGGGTAGGCCGAGCTTTGCTCGCGCCTCGGCTTTCGTAGGTATGTCCGCATATTTTAGGTTAATGGGGACGCCGGTCGCTATGACGTTCGTGATGCCTTCTGCGATACGCTGGCGCGCGGCGCGCGCGCTGCCCGCGAAGCTCATCGTGAATTCGCGGCTGCGCTGGAAGCGGTGCGTCTCGAAGTCCGTATCGGCGCAGTACACGGGCGCGCGGCCCATGTTCATCGACGCGAACTCGGCCGCGCCGAAGTAGTGCGTGAATATCGCGGCTTCCGCGCCCTTTGAGGCCAGATGGCGCTGTAACTTAGGCAGGCATGCGCGGCAGAACTGTCCGTGAACCCACTCGAAGGCCGAGGCTTGCCCGCCGCGCCTGTCCGAGCCCCAGTAGAAGCGCGACCAGAGCCACGGCGCTTTGCGCGCCATAACGTCGTAGCCGCCGGAGAGCAGCCCTTTCATGAAGGGCGGAACGAAGTCGAGGATATCGAGGCAGAAGGCCTCGCCATCTGGGTTCGCCGCGAGGAAGGCCTCGCGCAGCGCGAAGGCCGCGATTTTATGCCCAGTTCCCTCGGAGGCGTAGATTACGGCCAATGTTTTCATGTTAGGCCAGCCCCTTGAAAAGGTCGCCGAGCGTCACCTTCGGCGCTGCGCTGCGTTCTTTCTCGACTTTTATCGCGGCGAGTATAGAATCGCGCATCTGTTCCTGCGTGTAGTTGCGCGGGAAGTAGAGCGCCGAGGCGTCGCCGTGTCCGCCGCCGCGGACTTTTTTGCCGTCCTTCAGCAGCGCGAGGACGCGGCCTGCAAGGCCGTCGCGGCTGCGCATCGAAACGGCCCAGTCGCCGCCGAGCCTGCGCGCCGCGACCGCCGCCACTTCGGGCGGATTTTCGTCGCGGTCGAGCAGTAGGCCGCAGAAGTCGGAAACGTCGCCGTATTCGAGAATCCCGTCGCAGAGGAAAGCCAGCTCGGCGCCGTGCCTCCATATATGCTCCTTCGCCTCGGCGAAGCGCGCCTCCTGGCGTTCCGTGAACTTCGATGCGCCGTCAAACTCTTCCGGCGTCAGCTCCGCGCTCGGATTTGCAGCGAGCCGCGCGAACATGCCCCAGTGCCCGCACATTGTCACGAGCGCCTGCCACAGACGGCTCTCGGGTATCTGCCCGAGCCAGAGGTCTCGGTCGTTCGCTATGCGCACAATCGGCTCGAGCCGCGCGAGAACTTCTTTCGTCTGCGAATCCTGCGCGCGCTCGGAGAGCCAGTTCCAATATACCAGTGCGCCGCAGTAATTCGTGTCTATGACGGCCCACTTCCTGTTGCCGTAGCGCTCGAAGGTACTTTTGTGGTGGTCGAAAAGAAAAGGCGGGCGGGCTTCGTCGTAAAGCCTGTCCACGTCGTCGATGGTCTGTTCCTTCTGGCAGAAGAGGTCGAGCACGAGCGGTTCCTTGCCAGACGTTATCGTTTCGAGTATGAGGCTGTCCACCTCGCCGTACCCCGTCAGCGAAACGCGCGCGACGCGCCCGCCCTTCGCGTGCCATGCGAGTGCCGCCGCCGCCACTCCGTCGAGGTCCGTGTGGCTGATTATATGAAGAAGAGGTTTGTCCATCAGATATTCCTCCGGTTTTTTGTTTAATTAAATTGTAAAACAGCGGCGCGGCAGAGTAAAGCGCGTGAGAGGCGCGCCGCGAAGAGCCTGCAAATGTATTGCGGCCAATAAAGACGAAAGCCGCCGCCCTTATATCTTTGGGCGGCGGCCTGCGCTTGTCTGCCTTTCAGTTTTTCCTTTATGGCCTAAGTTCCAGCGTCCTGCGAGCGCCTCCGTCGGCGAGCGTCAGCTTCACCGCCGCGCCCGCAGCCGCGCGGCCTCCGACGTAGGCCTCCATCTGAGCGGCGCTGACGTCGGCTGTGCTGCCGCCGTCCACGGCGCAGAGCACCGAACCGCTCCTGACTCCCGCGTAGGCCGCGACGGTCGATGGGACGACGGATGTGACGACCAGGAACCCTTCGGGGCTGCGTGAATCGTCCGAAACGGTGAAGCCCAGCAACTTCTCGACTCCGCCGCCTGACGGCTGCGCCGCGGGCGGCGTGTAGACGTAGGGCATCGTGCGGCTCTCGGATACCTTGTACTCCGGAGCGCTAACCGTGACCGTCGCCGTGCTGCGCTCTCTGTCGATGTCATAGCGTAGCTTCATATTCTGCGAAAATCCCGCTATCTTCAGCGTGCGCGGCGGCCTGTTCACATCCTGGAGCGTCGGCTGCCCGTGCGACTGCCAATAATTGTCGAGGTCTTCGAGCGCGTGGTCAGGCCCGAGCCTGGAGATGATCTCCGTCACGTTAGCGCACTGCGCCTCGGCGAGCTTCCGCGCCGCGTCGCGCACCTCGGCGGCCTCGCGTTCAAACACGCGCTGCTGCTCCGCCTCGCGCGCGGCGGCCTGGTCCTGCTGGCTGCTTGCGAGCGCGCCTATCATCAGCCCGACCGCCAGCCCGCCGAAAAGCGCCCCGTCGTCGCAGTAGCCGTGCGGATGCCGGTGATAATGCGGCGGCGGAGGGGGCGGCGGCGGAGGACCGTACCTCCTTGGAGGCGGTGGCGGCGGATAGGCCGCGGCGGAGGCCGCCGCGACGAACACGGCGAGCAGCGCCGCGATAAACTTCTTCATGCAAATCTCTCCTTTCAATGTACTACGCCGCTTTATTCTACCATCACAGCTCATCGCCCCAAAGCGTCCGCAAAGATAATAAAGAAATCTGTTTGTAAAATTTATATCTCGTCCACACTATTATTGTCATCAAACGAAGAAAGGAGGACGGCGAAAATGGCACAGTTCAAGCACGTAAGCAGCTCGCTCCGCCTCACGATATCGCTCGGCGAGGAAGAGGGTAAGACGGTCACTAAGACGGTCTCCCTCTCCAACATCGGCGCGGCGGCGACGGCGGACACCCTCGGCGCTCGGAGAACTTCTCGAATACCCCGTGGCGTCCGTCAGGAAGTACGACACCGAGCTCCTCGAAAGCGCATAGCGCGCGGCGGAACGACGGAAAACGGTCAAAAAGGAGGTGAGAACGATGAAAACTGTAAAGATGAAATTCATAACCGAAACCGGCAAGAGCTTCTATATCAGCATGGACTATGCGGCCCCGACCCTCGCCGAGCCCGAGGGCGCTGCGAAGGTGCAGGCCGCCGTGGACCTCATACTCGAGCAGCAGCCCTTTGCGGTGACGCTCGTAAGCTGCGAGACTGCGGAGCTCATAGACCGCACCTCGACGGAGATAGAACTTACGCCCGCGGCGTAAACGGACATGGGGAGGGATTCTCCCTCCCCGATTCTAAAAACTTATAGTATTCTCAATAAGAAAAATATATACTATAATCTACTTGTCAAAATCCCCCTGCGAAAACAGAAAAAGGAGAACCCCGCAAAACAATGGACAAAATCATAAATGTGCTGCGCGCGGCGCTTACAGCGCTCTCAGCACTGCTGCGCCCGCGCGGCGGAAGGAGAAGATGATGGAAGAACTGACCGCGAGCATGATACAGAACGGATTTTCCGTAGCTGTAGCCGCCTATCTGCTCATCAGGATGGACAGGCGGCTCGAAGAGCTGACGAAAGCGGTAACGGACCTCGGAGCCGTGATGGAAAAGACCTCGGCCCGTCATGAATGACGGCGCGGGGAGGGCGCCGCCGCGCGGCGTTGAAGCCAGCGGCGGCCTGAGACAAAGGAGAAAAATCAATGCGCCTCAACGAATTTCAGATAACGGAAAACTTCAGTCTGCGCGAGTTTCAATGCCCCTGCTGCCACGCGGTCATGCTGCACCCGAAGCTCGCCGCCTCGCTCCAAAAACTGCGTGAAGCGTGGGGAAAGCCCTTGATCGTAACCAGCGGCTACCGCTGCGCGCGCCGCAACGCGGAAGTTGGCGGCGTCGCGCGCAGCCGCCATATGCGCGGCCTCGCGGCGGACGTCGCCGTACCGCGCGCGGAGCAGGAGGAATTTCACGCACTGGCGCGCGAAGCCGGATTCTACAAAATCCTGCCGTATCCGGCGCGGAACTTCGTCCATCTGGAGACAAGCGATGAATGAGGCCGCTGAGATAGAGCGCATAACGCGCGAATACACGCCGCTCGTCAAGGCCGCCGCGGCGAAATACCAGGGGCGCGGCGCGGAATACGAGGACCTTGTGCAGGAGGGCTACATGGCGCTAGTCGTCCTCGTACCGCAGTGCCGCGACAGGCGGTGGTTGCCGCTCTTCCTGCGCAACCGCGTGCCTTACCATGTGCGCGACGCCGCGGCGCGGATGCGCAAACGCGGCTCGGACGGAGGAGAAGTGCTGCTCGAAGCGATAGAAGAGACCGCGGGGGCGGAGGACGACAAATACGGCGAAGCCGAGCTTCGCGAAGCCCTGCGCCGCACCCTCACGAGAAGCGAGCTCGACATAACTCAGGCGCTGATGGAAGGCTTCACCCAGGCCGAAATAGCGCGCGAGCTCGGCATAAGCCAGCAGGCCGTGGCGGCTAGGCTCAAGAAGATAAGGGACAAGCTGAGACCGCTGATAGGGCGGGACAAGACTGAAAATGTAAGATAGAATATAAAAACGGGCCGCTTTCCTGAAATCGAAAGCGGCCCGCTGTTTTGTCCGGCGGCGCGATGTTATGAGGGACGCTACGCCTTCGCCTCCGTCCTCTTCGCGAACATCTCGGCGACCAGCGCCGCAGTCGTGCCGAGGAAAAGACCCAGCAGGGCTGCGAGGCAGAGTATCTTCAGGCCGCCGCGCGAAACCGGCTCGCGCGGGACGATAGGCTTTTCGACGATTTTTATCGGGTCGGTCGCCTCGACCGTCGCTACGCGCGAGCTCTGGTACTGCTTGGAGAGAGCGGCGTAGGATTCTTGCAGCGTAGCCCTTTCACGCTGGAGACGCGCGACCTCCGTCTCCGCCGCGAGTATGCGCGAGTTTAGCGCCGTGTATTCTTTCTGCGCTTTATCCAGGCGCTCGCCGAGGTCTTTTATCGAGGCGCGGAGAGACGCTATCTCTATCCCGGCGTCGGCGCTGCGCGCTTTCAAGCTCTTGTGCAGTTCATTGGGAATCTCGTCTTGCACGCTAAGTTCGTTAGGATTTTTCGCGGCGTTTCCCGCAGCGGGCTGCGCCGCCAGATTCCAAAGCGCCTCGCGGCTCATGCCGCGCGACAGCACCTTAGTCTCCGGCTCCTTCGCGAGCAGCTGCGCCGTCGTTTTCTGAGCCGCTTCAAGCGGCGGAAGGGCTCTTAATTTCGCGTTGTACTGTTCGAGCAACGTAGAATATGTAAATTCGACGGACGCGAGGCGGATTTTCAGAAGCTGAATCGGATTCGCCTTCTGGTATTCGAGCAGCTTGTTCTCCGCTTTTTCAAGGTCCTTCTGTACTGAATCCACCGATTTCCCTAAAAACTCCGAGGTTGCGCCGGTGCGGTCGGTAAAGAGCTGCGAGTTTCTCGCTATGAATTGTGCGCTCCATGTGTCGAGCACCTTTTTCGCAGTCTCCGGCGATTTGTCCTTGAAAGCTACAGACATCGCCATCTGCCCAGGCACGCCCTGCGCCTTTTGTGAGGATTCCGCGAGCTTCACCCCGAGCCTGCGGCGCATACTGTCCAAAGTAGGAACATCTGCGCTTGCTGCTCCTGCATACGCGGATTCTATAACGTCGTTAAGCAGGTCGTCAGCTGTCGCCAGCATCACGTATGTGTCAGGCGTCAGCACGACGCCTCTGCCGGCCGCGCTGTCTATCTCTGAAGGCAGCGGCGGAAGGAAAAGCAGCGTCGTCCTGCTCTCGTAGGCGCGCGGCGTAACTAAAAGATAGGCGAGCGCGCACGCTACGCAGATGAAGACAGCGGTCGCTATCATCAGCTTGCGCTTCCATAAAGAAGATAATATGTCGACGAGGTCTATTTCTGAATAGTCGTCATTCCATGTATACATGTCGCCCTGCTGCGGCAACGTTTCTTTGCCCATTGCAATGTCCTCCGTAAAAACAGACTTCATTAAGCCGATTATAGTCGTACTTTGTTTGCGGTGTCAATGAAATGTGCCCGCGCGGCGCGGAAGCGCAAAGTAGATCGGGCGGCCTGCGAAGTGCTTGCTGCTTGAAACGATAGAAGAGACTGCGGGGGCGGAGGACGAAAAATACTGCGAAGCAGAGCTTCGCGAAGCCCTGCGCCGCACACTCACAAGGGCGAACTCGACGTAACGCAGGCGCTGATGGAGGGCTTCATACAGTCCGAAATATCGCGCGAGCTCGGCATAAGCCAGCAGGGCGCGGCGGCGAGGCTCAAGAAGATAAGAGACAAGCTGATGCCGCCAATAGGGCGGAAAACTGCAAAACAAAATGCATAGAACAACGAAAAACGGAGCCGCAGAAACACGGCTCCGTTTTTGCGTATTAGCCGAAACGATGAAAACGCTACTTCTTCCGTCTGGACATCAACGGAACAGCCGCGAGAAGCGCAAGAGCGCCGAAGCCCGCGGAGCATCCGCCGCCGCCGGAGCTGTGCGAAGGCTTAACGTCAGGCGACACAGGGTCAGTCGGTTCTGACGGGACTTCTGGAATTTTAATTGTGATCGTCCCGTCGTCGTTGGTAATAACTTCAACTCCTTCATCAACGACTGGCTTGTAATCGATTTCTTCCGGAATTGCAAAGGTGACGTTCTTCTCAATCTTAATGTTTGCGTCTGCCGCGTCCGGTTGGGTAAGCAGCGTTATCGTGCTTCCGTCCTCCGTTTTTTCGCTCTGGACGGCCTCTGTCAGCGTTGCAAAGTAGACGTTGCGCTCGTTCCCTTCGGTATCGGTAATAGTTACCTGCGCGACCTGGGTTGTCTTAACGGTGTCACTGAGCGCTTTTTCTTGGTCTTGTGCCATGTTAATTTCGTTGTCAGTGACGTTACGTATTGCACCGACGTTGACGTAGATGCCCATGTCCTCTCCTTCGAATTGTCCCGTAGCGGTCGCTATATTGGAAAGAGTGTTGTTGCTGATTACGATGTCGCCCTCTACTGTCACATAGCCATTATTGATATTGATGCCGTTATGCGTTGTGTTGCTAATTGTGTTATTGGTAATTTCTACACCGTCAACAGTATTGAAGAAAAAACCGTGCTTCACATTGTCAACAGTGTTATTGTTTAGGGTAATATTGGCCGGACCTTCAAACGTTGGTGTCAGAACGGCGATAATGGATGTAGCTTCTCCCTCCGTCTGTGCATTGCCTATGAAGGTGCAGTTCTCTATGCGTATTTTCTCTTCGTTAGTCCCGCCTCCTGTAATATATATGATAGCCATGTCCATATCGGAGGACTTTTCTGTGGTGACTTCAAAGATGATATTGCTGATCACAGCGCCTGGGATATCGCCGTCAAGCTGGATCATATGGTTGCCTAAGAACTGGCCTTCAGCAGAGCCTCTGTCTCCCAGTGTCGCAGTGAATTTCGTCCCGCCATTATCATCGCCTATAAGTTCCAGAGATTTATTGATTACAAGCGGTGCTTCAAAGTGGTATTCTCCTGCCGCAACTTTTATGATATCGCTGCTTTGAGCTTTTGTTACAGCGTCGCTTACCGTTTTGTATGGTGCATCCACCGTTCCGCTTGGGCTTTCTGCCGTACTGGCTGCATCTACATAAATTTCAGCCGCCAGCGCGCTTCCCGCCATCGCGAATACAGCAATCAGCGCTAGCACAAGCGCAAATTTCTTCCCGAACAATTTCATTTTCCCGTTTCCCCTTCCAGTATGTTATAATGCGGACATATTCTGTTGAAAATAAAGCGCAGTGTGAAAATATAGCGGTGCTTCTTAGAGGCATCACTCCCTTTATTTGTTCAAACACGCGAAAGCGAAAAGACGTTATAAAAATTGGCCGACTCTCACGGTATTGCTAACATTCATTATAGAAACGATCTAAATTTTCTCTATCAAATAAAAACGTCATTATGTCGCGTCTACTTGCTTTTCTCTTTTTCTTTTGGCGATATTTTATACGGATAGAGTTCTTTCGCTTGAGTTATATATAACGGCGTCTATTTTATAAAGGAGGTGTTGCGTCGGTGTCAGTCGGAAAGCGTATTCGTGCGCTGAGGGCGCGGCGCGGGATTACGAATCAGGAGGAGCTTGCCTATCTGGTGGGTACGGCGAGACAGACGGTGTCTTCATGGGAGCGCGATGTTTTTATGCCTGACAGCGCAAATTTTCTCAAGCTTGCGGAGGCTCTGCATACATCGGTGGCGTATCTAATTGGTGAAGTGCTAGATCCAGACGCGCCGGAAAAGCGTGCGGACTGCGCGCACGAGGGGGAAAGTCTCTGCATCGTCTATTCCCTCACTGCAAAAGTGCAGGATAAATCGATCATGCTGTCGGTAGAAAAAAGGGAAACTGGCAAGACGGTCCGCTACGACATGTCGCCTGATGAGGCCAGAAAAGTCTTCCCACACGTCGAACAGCTCTGGCAGAAAATACAAAAGGAGATAGACGGGCAAGTATAAACGCTTTGACGCGAAGCTGCGCTGGAAGGCATTTTTATTCGATAATAGAGAAAAACATAATTTCGCCCTAACATATCCTGCATATACTCTGCACATACATTTAAAATTTACTTAGTTTTGCCTGGAGCTGGCCCCGGGCAGATTTCGTAGCTTAATTTTTTTGAATACGACAAGCGGATATTGTCTGGTATCGCTTCGCGCGCCTGGCGCAAACAGCCGCCGTACTGTGAAATTCATGAGGCGGCGGCTGTTTAGCATATTTTTGTTATTCTCCTCTTTTATTTCTTTTCTCCGCTTATTATCTCGAGCAGGTCGCTGTAGACGCCGTAGGCGGTCTGTTTTATTTCGGGGTCTTTTTCTATCAGCGACATTTCTCCCATCATGTCGGTGTGCAGTGTAATGATGTTCGATGTGCCGTTGACTAGGCAGGCCGGGTCGTCCATCGGTACGAGCGCCGGCGCGACGGATAAGGAGAGCGCGCCGTCTTCCGCTCGTTCGGCGGAACAGATGTATTTTATGCGGCAATTTATCTCGCGCGCGGCTTTTATTTCGCGCGCCGTCACTTCACGCAGGCTGCGCACATTCACGTCTTCTGGCGTCGCGTTGGCGTTCATAAGTACGTTTGCGAGCGCGCATATCTTCGCCGCGCCGTCCCAGCCGTCCACGTCCATTGATGGATCGGCTTCCGCGAACTGGCGGCGCTGCGCCTCCGCGACGGCTTCGTCGTATGTGCCGCCCTTTTCTATTTCGCCAAGTATGAAGTTGGTCGTCGTGTTTATGATGCCGCGTATCGCCGTTATCTCGCAGCCTCGCAGGCAGTTCCGCGCCATGTTGAAGAGCGGCGCGCCGTCAAGTACGGCGGTCTCGAACAGGTAGCGCTTTCCGCGCTCGTCCGCAAGCGCTTTGAGCTCTGCGTAGCGCCACGCTTCTGGGCCTTTGTTCGCCGTTATTACATGCATTCCGTGTTCGAGCGCGGCGCGTATGTAGCTGGAGGCGGGTTCGCCGTCCTTTACGGAAAGGGTGCTGAGCTCGATGAATATGTCCGCGCCGCAGCGTTCTATCATTTCGGGAGCGTCGCAGTCGGGCGTGAAGCCGGGGTATTCGGAGTCGAAGCGTCCAAGCTCTTCCTTCATTATGAGGAGCGCGCCGAGGTCGAGCCCTTCGGGGTTGATCACTGTGCCGCGCGTGCGCGTGCAGACGCCCGTGACGACGACGCGGCAGCCGTATTTTTCGCGTAGGCTGCGCTCCTGTTCGAGCAGCATCCGCGCGAAGCGTACTCCGACGTTGCCAAAACCCGCCATACAAATTTTTACGATTCTCTCCATTCCCGTCAGTCCCTCCATTTTTTGATGAGCGTTCCCGACGCGCGCAGTTTCGGCCCGGATGCCGCCCGCGTCCGTGATTTTCGTTAAATTTTAACGCGCTCGCGGCTTTCTTGACAAGGGCAAAGGCCGCCGTTAGAATGGCTGTAAATCGGCTTCCGAGCGGCTTTTCCAGCAGATATGGCGTGTCTCGTGCGGCGAGTCTGCGGTCGGGGCTTTCGGTTTTCCCTATAGTTTTGCATAACGGCGCGGCTTTCTGTATGGGGCCGCTTTTTTATAAGGAGGCGTTATTTATGGCGGACTGCAAGGATTACGGCTTTATGACGAGGGCTCTGCATGTGGGCTGGGACTGCGATCCCGCGACGGGGGCGCTGGGGCTGCCAATCTACGCGACGGCGGCCTATCAGTTTCACGACGGCGCGCACGCGGCGCGGCTTTTTAATCTCGAAGAGGAGGGCTTCACCTATTCGCGCATAGCGAATCCGACTGTGAAGGCTTTCGAAGATACGCTCGCGTCGCTTGAAGGCGGCGTGGGGGCCGTCGCGCTCGCCTCAGGGCAGGCGGCGCTTTCGCACATTGCGGCGGCGCTCTGCGAGGCCGGGACGAACGTCGTCGTCTCGCGCAAGGTCTACGGCGGGACTCTGACGCTGATGCAGAATCTGCTGACGCGCTTCGGCGTTGAAGTTATCTTGGTGGACGGAGACCATCCGTGCCAGGCGGAGCAGGCCGTCAACGACGGGACGCGCGCGATTTTTACCGAAACTATCGGCAATCCGGTTATCAACGTCGCGCCGCTAGAAGCGCTCTCTCGCATAGCGCGCCGCCAGGGCGTGCCGCTCGTCGTTGACAACACCTTCGCCTCGCCTGCGCTCTGCCGCCCGATTGAGTGGGGCGCGCACATAGTATTCCATTCGACTACGAAATATATTTCCGGCTTCGGCAACCTTGTCGGCGGAGCCGTCATAGACGGAGGCAATTTCGACTGGGCCGCCTATCCGGATAAATTCCCAGGCCTCGCGAAGCCCGACGCCGGATACCACGGCGTAACCTTCACGGAGCGCTTCGGCCGCGCGGCCTTCGCCGCGAAGCTGCGCGCCTCGATCCTGCGCGACTTGGGCGGCTGCCCGTCGGCCTTCGACGCCTACCTGCTGCGTATGTCGCTAGGCACGCTGGGGCTGCGCATGAAGCGCCACAGCGAGAACGCGATGGAGGTCGCGGCGTTCCTCGAAAACCATCCGCAGGTCGAATGGGTGCGCTATCCCGGCCTTGCTAGCCACCCGCAGAACGACATGGCGAAGGTCTACCTGAAAGACGGCTGCGGCGGCATGATGGCCGTCGAGATCAAGGGCGGAGTCGAGGCGGGACGCAGGTTCGTCGACGCGCTCCGTATGATCCACCACGCAGCGAACCTTGGAGAGTCGCGCACGCTCGTCACGCATCCCGCGAGCACGACGCACTCGCAGCTTGCGCCTGAGCAGCGCCGCGCGGCGGGAATATCCGACGGAATGCTGCGCCTCAGCGTCGGCATCGAAGACGCGCGCGACATAATAGCCGACCTTGAAAGAGGGCTCGCCGCAGCGGCGCGGTAAACGCGAATAATGCGCGAAGAACGTTCTTCCGTAGTCCTGCCGCGTGTGACGCTGCCATCGGGCGCGTACTTTGAAGAGCTGACGCAGGCCTACGGGGATTACGGCGAAGGGGACGAGACGATACTCGTCTGCCACGCGCTGACCGGCAGCTGGAAGCTCGCCGGCGAACGCATGGAAGGCGAGCCGGAACCGTGGTGGGGCGCCGTCGTCGGCGACGGAATGGCGCTCGATACGCGGAAATACCGCGTAATCTGCTTCAACAACCTCGGAAGCCCCTACGGCAGCACATCGCCAGCGACGGTCAACCCTGCGGACGGGCGTCGCTGGGCCATGAGATTCCCGATACTCTCGCCGCGTGACGCGGCCTTCGCGCAAAAAGCCGCGCTCGAAGCGCTCGGCGTCAAGCAACTGCGCGCCGTCGTCGGCGGTTCGCTCGGCGGCATGATAGCGCTTGAGGCGGCGATCTCGTTCCCAGACTTCGCGAACAGCTGCGCGCTGATCGCTGCTCCTGACCGCCTCTACCCGCAGGCGATAGCCTTCAACGCGGTC
This sequence comes from uncultured Cloacibacillus sp., assembly GCA_900545755.1. Lineage (GTDB taxonomy): Bacteria > Synergistota > Synergistia > Synergistales > Synergistaceae > Caccocola. Next base: position 35,354 of record URAG01000007.1, read on the forward strand.
CAGCGCCAAAGCATCATGGACGACCCGCAGTGGAAGGGCGGCGACTACGAAGGCGCGGGCCCCGTCAACGGCCTCGCCGCGGCGCGTATGCTCGCTATGATAACCTACAAAAGCGAACAGACCTTCTCAAACCGCTACATGCGCGAAATGACGGACGAAGCCGCCGGGGCGTGGGGCGGGCAGTTCCAGATAGAAAGCTACCTGCACCACCACGGGCAGGAGCTAGTCAAACGCTTCGACGCAAATTGCTACCTCTACCTCACGCGCATGATGGACCTGCACGACATAGGAGCGGGCCGCGGCGGCGTCGACGCCGCGTGGAAACGCTTTGCAGGGCGTAAACTGCTCGGCCTCGGTATATCTAGCGACATGCTCTTCCCCAACTGGCAGGTAGAAGAAGCCGTCCGAGCGGCCACGAAAAACGGCGTAGCCGCCTACTACGAAGAAATAGAAAGCGACAACGGCCACGACGCTTTCCTCATGGATTTCGACCAGCTTGACGATTATCTGAGGGAGTTTTTGCAGGAAGGATAAAGCTTACGACAGACAGATATTTTTCCGGGAGGGAAGAACGATGAAAATCGAAGGCGTACCTTACAAAACGGTGGACTGGAATAAAATTCCGGCTGAGGAGCATAAGGGCGAGAGCGGCGCGGCGCTGTGGCGCACATTTTCGCAGGGCAACGTACGCGCGCGCGTCGTCGAGTACGGCCCCGGCTATCTCGCGGATCATTGGTGCCCGCGCGGCCATGTGCTGTTCGTTATGGAGGGCTCGATTATTTCGGAGCTTGAGGACGGCAGCAAAGAGGAGCTTTCCGCCGGCATGGGCTACGTCGCCGAGGACGACGAACATAACCGCCACAGGTCTTTCTCTCCGAACGGCGCGAAGCTGTTTATCGTGGATTAGAAGACGGACGCACGAATCGAATACAATAACAACGCCCTCGTTCCTTCTGGGAATGGGGGCGTTGCTGTGTTTTCTATATCAGCTTGCGCGGGCGGCCTACCGGTTTTTTCTTTTCTCCGGTGAGGATTTCTCCCGCAAAGATGGCGGCCTGCTCGTAGCAGGGGGCTAGCATCTGGCGGAAGGGGTGTTCGCCGCGCCAGAAGGGAAAGTCGTTCATCACGTCAAGCGCGGCGGCGCGGCGCGTGCGGTCAGCCTCTGGCTGTTCGAAGGTGAAGTCGCCAGCGGCGAACCAGTTTTCGCATGGCTGCGGCGGCTCTTCGGAGACGGCGGCGCTTTCGTCCCCTTCGGGCGCCTCCGCGCCTCCGGTGACGCTTTCTGGCTCCGCGGCTGCCTCCGCCTCCCACGGCCCGGCGTCGTCCTCGTCTATGGGCAGGGGGCCGTCGTCGCGCGGGCTTTCGAGCGTGAGCAGGTTTATCAGCGATTCTTTGTCCAGGCCGCGCAGCTTGAGCAGGATGAAGGGGTCGTCCTCAAGCTCTTCGCCCAATAGCAGCAGCACCGCGATGATATGCTTGCAGGGCGTCGCGTCGTCGGGGCAAGAGCATTTGAAGCGGCGCAGCGCGTTTTTGTTCGGGAAGAGCGGCGTGCCGGATTCCTTGAATATCTGCTCTATCTCGTCGGGCATTTCGTCGGCGAGCAGCTGCGCGGTGTACGCGGCGTGCTCGCGGAAGCGGAAGAGTATCAGCTCGCGCGCGTCGGGCGTCACCGTCTCGAAGCCGAGGCGTATCTGGTACGGCGTTTTGCGCGTGCCCTGCACGAATGCGGTGACGAGGCCGGGCTCTATGGATATACTGACGACCTGCCCGCGCCGCGCGTAGCTTTTGCCGCGCGATATGCGCGCGGCGTCGATGCACTGTTCTATGACCGTGACCCAGCGGCGCGACCACCAGTTCGTGCCGTAGGCGTGCCCGCGCGCGGTGCGCGACTTTATGCCGCAGCGCGTTTCGCGCGGTTTTTTGTAGCGGTAAAATTTTTCTTCGCGTTCGAACTGCGTCATATACTTTCCACCGCCTCTTTTTCGAGCGAGAAGAGCTCGTAAAGGTCGCTGTCGCTCATTTCCGTGAGCCAGTTTTCGCCGGCTCCGACGAGCATCGATGCGAGCTCTTTTTTCGATTCAATCAAAGCCTCTATCTTTTCTTCGAGCGTGCCGCGGCAGCAGAAGTAATGCACCTGCACGTTGCTGCGCTGCCCTATGCGGTAGGCGCGGTCGACGGCCTGCTGCTCGACTGCGGGGTTCCACCAGCGGTCGAACATCACGACGTGGTTCGCTCGCGTGAGGTTCAGCCCGGTGCCGCCAGCCTTGAGCGAGAGTATGAAGAATGGCGGCGCGTTTTCTTCCTCCTGGAAGCGGCGTACCATTTCGTCGCGCTTCTCGCGCGGCACGCCGCCGTGCAGGAAGAGCGCCTCGCGGCCGAACATCTCCTGGAGGAATTTTTTGAGTATTGCTCCCATCTCCGCGTACTGCGTGAAGATCAGCGCGCGGTCGCCCGCGGCGAGCATCTCTTCGGCGATTTCTGCGAGGCGCGCCATCTTGCCGGAGCGGTTTTTGTAATCGGATTTGTCTTTGATGTATAGCAGCGGGTGGTCGCATATCTGTTTGAGCGCCGTTATAGCGCCGAGGACTACGCCCTTGCGCTTTATGCCCTCCGCGCCTTCGAGCTCCTGCGAAAGAGCGGTAGTGACGGCGCTGTAGAGGCTCGCCTGCTCGCGGCTCAGCGTGCAGAATTCTTTCGTCTCTATTTTTTCGGGAAGGTCGTCGATTATCTCTTTGTCTGTTTTGAGGCGGCGCAGGATGAACGGTGCGGTCATGCGGCGCACGCGGTCCATCGCCTTTTTCTCACCCGCCTGCACGGGACGCAGGATTTCGCGGGCGAAGCGCGCGCGGTTTGGCATGAGGCCGGGCATGAGGAATTCCATCAGCGACCACATGTCGCCGACGTGGTTCTCGACCGGTGTGCCGGTCAGCGCGATGTGCCAGCCGGCCTTGAGCGAGCGCGCGGCGCGCGATTGGTATGTGTCGGGGTTCTTTATGTTCTGCGCCTCGTCGAGTATTATTCCGGCCCATTCTATCTTCGCGAAGAGGGCGCTGTCGCGGTGGAGCAGCGAATAGGACGAGATGACTAGCGTATCGTCGAGGCCGCCGCCGGTGAAGATGTTGTTGCGGCTGCGCTTTATTCCGTGGTGTATGAGGGTTTTCGTGCCGGGCGTGAATTTCTCCGTTTCGCGCCGCCAGTTCTCCATCACGGAGGTCGGGCAAATCAGCAGGATCGGCCGTTTTTCGCCGCGCACGCGCAGGTTTTTGATAAGCGCGAGCGTCTGCACAGTCTTGCCGAGGCCCATGTCGTCGGCGAGGCACGCGCCCATGCCGAGGCGTATGAGGCGGACGAGCCACGCGAGCCCCTTCGCCTGATAGGGGCGCAGCCGTCCGCAGAAGCCCTCCGGCGCCTCCATCTCTTCGAGCGGCGCGGAGCCTGAGAGCAGCGCGCGCACCGAGTCTATCCACGGCGAACCAGTGACGGCTGAGAGCGGCGCGTCGTTGTAGTCCTGGCGCAGCGACGAGAGCAGCGCTTCGCGGCGCTCTATCTTCTTAGGCATCTTTTTCAGCGCCGCGGTTATCTTTTCCACTTCGTCGCGGTAGATTATAACCCAGCGGCCGCGCAGGTTCGTCAGAGGAGTCTTGAGCTCGGCGAGGGTCGCCAGCTCTTCCTGCGTCAGGATGTCGCCGCCGAGCGCGACTGACCAGTCTACGTCGAGCATGTCGTCGAGGCTCATCTGACCGCCGGGTACGAAGGCGTTCGAGTCGCGCAGCTCGGCGCGAACCGAGAGGCGCGGGCGGTCCGAGAGCTGCCCCCACGCTGATGGGAGCTGTACCTGGATGCCCTGGTCTATTATCGATGTCACGTGATTCTGCAAAAAGTCGAAAAGCGCGTCGGAGTCGAGTCTGCATTCGCAAGGGAACGGTGTTTCCAGGCTTTCCGCTATTACGGGTATGCGCGATGCAAGATGCCCTAATATCTGGAGCATGTAACGCCTTGGGTTCGTGTGCGTGTGGTCGAACCATGCGCGCTCAGCGTCCCCTGGGCTCCATACGCGCTCGGCTGGGATTATCAGTGATGGGTCCTGCGTAGATTGAAGGTGCCACGAGAGCCGCCAGATGTTTTCCGCCCCGCCGGGCTCCTCTATGCGCATAAAGAGCCGCCACGGCTGCGCGGTCACGGCCTTTAGTGAGTCGGCCCATTCACGTATCTGCGGATAGAGCGCCTCCATTTCGTCGTGCCATTGAAGCAGCGGCGTCCTCTTCCAAATCAGCGAGCGTATCCAGATTTCGTGCGGATTGTCGGAATTTATGCGCCGCCCCATCTCCGAAGCTCCGTGCTGCGAGGCGCGTATCATAGAGTCTATGAGCCCTTCGAGTATCAGCGTCGCGCTTTCGCGCTTCCGGCGCGGCTCTGTCTTTGGATCTTCGGTGAACACGCCGCAGAGGACGGGCGGCATGGCTTTGGCGAAAGCCGAAAATTCGTCCTGGTATTTTGCGAGTATGACGGGCCGCCATTGCGAAGCATATGTCTCCAGGTACGGTTCCATGTCGGGGATGTAGGTTCCGCGCTGTACGAGCGCAGCCGCGTATTCGAGAGCGCGGCAGAGGTATTTGAAATCGCCGGCGAGGATTATTCCCGGAGCTGGTATCCTGTCGCCGCATTCGCGCATCATGCGCAGCATCGCGGAAAACTCCGCGAACTCTATCGGAAGCGCGGGAACGCGGAAAATCCCGAGCTCCGGCACGCCCCCGGCCTGCTGCGCGTCGCCGAGTATGCCGTCCGACGGCATGGGGACGCCGTCTTGGGCGGGCAGCAGTATATATATGTGAGTCGCGAGCTCGTTCGCCCTGCGCGCGCTCCGCACACCAGTCTCCTTTAGCGCGGCGCGCAGCTCCGGCGGCTTCGCGCCCCACGGGAGCGCCGCGTATCCGTCCTCGCCGGGCTTCGGACGGCGCAGCTTGTCGAAGGAGACCTCGCCCCAGAGGTATATGGAATTCTGTTCGTACGCCAAATGTAGAATCAGCATCTGAAACCTCGCTGCATAAAAAAGGCGGACGGCTCTTCCGCGCCGCGCGCCTTCGTTATTTACCTATTCAAAACAGCTCCCGCCGATGAACTCCCTGATGATAGAGAGGTTCGGCACGTCGTCCGACGGGACCACCGGGACGAAATGCAGCATAGCGAGAAGCCTTTGCGCCTCGCCGTAAACGGGAGAATCCTCCGGCACGGTCTTGAGCAGCGGCACGACGTAGCCGTTGAGCACGGGAATCTCGTAGGCGAGCGCTGTGTTGAAAATAGCGTCCGCGTTGTCCTGATAGGGGAATATATGGCGGAACGAGCCGCGCACGACCGAGGGCCATTGCTTCAGCGTCGCTTCTGCGGAGTGCCCGCGCGTCCGCGCGTCGCGCACGATGCGGCGTATCAGCCGCGTGTCCGTCGTGCCGAGCCTGTTGTGGAAATCTATATTAGTGCCGGTCAGAGGGCATATGAAAATGTTGTATTTTTTGTCCGCGGGGACGCTCTGCGTAAGCCTGCTGTTGAGGCCGTGGATGCCCTCGATTACCAGCAGCTCGTTCGGCGCAAGGCGCATTTTCCAGCCTTTCGTGCGCTTGCCGGTGATGAAGTCGAATTTCGGCACGTCCACCTCTTCGCCTGCGAGCAGCGCGGAGATCTGCTCGTTCACGAGATCGAGGTCGAGCGCCTCGAGCGCTTCAAAGTCCGGCTTGCCGTCGCAGTCTAGCGGCGTGTGCTCGCGGTCGACGAAATAGTTGTCGAGCTCGAGCGTCCGCGAGCGTATGCCCGATGCGAGTAGCTGGACTCGCAGGCGGCGCGACGAGGTCGTCTTGCCGGAGCTCGACGGCCCGGCGAGGCAGAGCAGCCGCACCTCCGGACGAGCCTCTATCTCCCCGGCGATGTGGCTCAGCATCTTAGTGTGCAGCGCCTCGCAGAGCATGATGAGGTCGCGCGAGCCGCCGTCCGTTACGATTTTATGTATCCCGGCGCAGGTGCTGACGTCGAGGTTTTTCAGCCATGCGGTGTGTTCTTGTATGAGCTTGAAGAGCTTCGGCGACTCTGAGAACGGCATCGTCTGGGTCGGGTCTGAGAGCGTCGGCCCCGTGATGAAAAGGCCGCCGCGGTACGGATGCAGCTCGAAGGTTGGAGTAAGCGAAGCGCGGTCTGCTAGCGCGCCGCCGAAAAAGTCGTAGACGCCGCCGCATCTGTAGAGAATCACCGGGTCTTTCCCGGCGTAGCGCAGAAGCTCCGCCTTGTCGTCGTAGCCCTGTGACGACATTATGGCGCGCGCCACGTCTATCGGGAAGGTTTCGCGCCGTATCTGCTCGTCCTCAGCCACCATGCGGCGCATTTCGGCTTGCAGCGCGGCGCAGTCCGCCTCGGTCAGTTCGCGCTCCGGCGACTCGTAGAAGTAGGAATAGAACATTGACTGCGTGAGGTGCAGCCGCACGCCGAACACGCGCGTCGCCGCGGCGGTGAGAAGGAAGGCCAGCGTGCGCGTGTAGACCTCTATGCCCTCTATACTGCCGGTCGTTATGAATTCTAGGTAGGAGTCCATCACGAGCTCCCAGGAGAGCGGGCGCTGCTCGCGGTTCACGCGGCAGGCTACGACCGAATCCTTTTTTGCGAAATTCGACAGCGCGAGCGCTTCACGGGCCGTAATGGGTTGATCGCTGCTTAGCGCACATGCGTCTTTTATTTTTATTTCAAAGCTCACGGCATTTCCCCCAAATTGCCGGCAAAGCGCCGGACATCAGACTACATTTAAACATTTTAGCACAATGCCGCGCAATTTGCACAAAAAAGGCGGCTCCATGCGGGCCGCCCTTGAGCTTTTTATATTTCGGTTAAGCTATCCCTCTATCGTCAGCTTTTCAATGACGACCTTCTTGAGCGGGCGGTCCATCGAGTCTGTAGGAAGCTTGCCTATCTTCTCGACTACCTCCATGCCTTCCTTCACCTGGCCGAAAATTGCGTGCTTGCCGTCGAGCCACGGCGTCGGAACGAGCGTGATGAAGAACTGCGATCCGCCGGTATCCGGCCCCGCGTTCGCCATTGAGAGCACGCCGGGCTTGTCGTGGCGCAGCCCCTTGCCGAACTCGTCCTTGATGACGTAGCCCGGGCCGCCTGTGCCGTTGCCCTTAGGGCAGCCGCCCTGGATCATGAACTCGTCGATGACGCGGTGGAAGGTCAGGCCGTTGTAGAAGCCCTTCTCCGCGAGATCCGTGAAGTTCTTTACAGTGTTCGGCGCGAGGTCGTTGTAGAGCTCGATCTTGAACGTGCCGTAGTTTGTTTCGAAAACCGCGGTCTGTCTCGCGGGCTCCGCCGCCTCCGCCTGCTTTGCCGCGAAGGGGGCCAGCGCCGCCGCCGCTACCATTGCGCTGAGAGCAAGGATTTTCATTATCTTAGTCCTCCGTTTCGTCATTTTTATCAGCTCCTGCATTTTATCATATAAATTTAATGTTTACCTTGCATTCCTTGAGGAAGCCGGTGGGCAGGTAGGACATCTTCGCGGCGCGCAGCCCCTCGTCGTTCATGTCCTCCTCGCGGTTTACTATTTCGAGCTCTGGGTGCTCGGCTACCATATGCGATAAGAACTCCTTGTTGATGACCTGGTAGGCCGCGCCGTATTCGAGGCTCGCCTTTTCGTAGTGGACGACGAGCATATTCCCAGCGAGCTCGCCGACGGTGTAGGCTTCGATTTTTTTGCCGACGCGTATGGCCCCGCCGCAGAGGTTTGGTATGTCGTGCCAGTGATGCAGGATGCGGTGGATCGCGTGGTCTTCCTCGACGAGCCCTTCGCTGCATCCGCAGTTGTTTATCTGGCACCACGACTGCTGGAACTCAATGATTTCGTCGAGCAGTGAGTCGTCCAGGGGCTCGTAGGTATAGTCGTAATTTTTACGGAACTGGTTCACGCGGTTGCGCTTCTTCATATATTTGTTGCCCGAGAGCGTTGCGAGCGCGTGGATGTCGTAGAGGTACTCCCACGTGCCGCGGTCGTCGGTCACCTCGACCTTCGCGTGCCCTTCGAGCTCCCGCGTCCATATCTGCGCGAGCGTTTCGGGCACTAGGTCTATCTCTATCTCTTCGCCGTAGTGCGCGCGCAGAATCTGCGGCCAGTCGTCGCGTTCCCATCGGCCGACCGGCGCGAGGTCGTTGAGCCCCTCCTTGCGCTGGTGCAGCCAGTAAAGATCGTTCTCCTCGTCGTATGCGATCTTTGTGCCGTAATCTGGGCCGAGGCTCCAGATTATCGGGAAGCAGTAGTCGGACGTGCGCTGTGCGCACATGTTCCAGTGTTCCAGATAATGCCGCGCTTCATCTAATGTTATATCGTGAAATTCAAGATTCACACAAATTACCTCCGGCTATGTCGTTAGCAGTAAGATTTTACCCCATTTGCGGGAAGCGTCATAGCCAAAAAATATAGAATTTCTGCTAAAATCTGCAGAGGAAAGGAAGAGGGCCGCGACTCCCTGAATATTCAAGCGGCGGCCCGAAATTGCCGACGATGCCGTTTGACGAAGATGAAAATATAAAATGTCCGGAGACAGTGCCGGAGGAACAAAAGGGGCTGACCGAGGCGGAACGGAGCTGGAGCGCCCAGAAGCCGCAGCGCCCGCGCGTGCCGCGCAAGGTTTTCGTCGCGGCGGCGCTCGTCCTGCTTGCTGCCTTCGCCGGCGGCGGCTGGTGGTATTACCGCACGAATGTGCTGCCAGAAAAATACTACATGCGGGCGGAACAGCTTTTCAAGGCCGGGGACTATGCCGGCGCGGAAGAGCTTTTCGATAAAATCAAGAAACTGCGCCCCGAGCGGCGCGACCTGTTTTACTACAAAGCCTACTGCCGCGAGCGGCAGGGCGACAAAGCGAACGCTGTCAAATATTACGAAGAACATCTTAAGAGCGCTCCCGAGGACGTCAAGGCTATGGTGCGCCTCGGCTGGCTCTACCTCGACCGCAAAGAATACGACGCGGCTCTGAAATGGTTCCGCGAGGCCGCTAAGCAGGAGAAGAAGGACGCCGCGCTATGGCGGCTGACTGCCGAAGCCGCGGAGAAATCCGGCGACAAAGTGGAGGCGTCAGCCGCTTGGCTTGAAGCTGCGAAGAACGGAGAAAACGCCGTGGAAATAATGGCCTGCGGCAAATCGCTGCTGCGCCTCGGCGACTATCGCGCCGCAATGACGGCCTACGATCTCGCCGCAAAGGCCGCGCCTGGCGACAAAGCGCCGCTGCACGGCCTAGCCGCCGCGAAGGCTATGCTCGGCCTGCCTACGAACCCGCGGCTCGTAATCTCGCCAGGCGAGGCGCTCGGCGCGGTGAAGCTCGGAGCGACGAAGGCCGAGGCCAAGGCCGCAATGGACGGACGTTCGCCAGACGCGAAGGAATTCGGCACAGTCGGAGGCAAATCTATGCTCGCCGACCGCCCTGTCGAAATTTGGAGTTACGACGGTTCGCGCGCCATGCGCATTATATTCATCGACGGCGAGGTGCATGAGATAGAGACGGCCTCGCCGCTCTATAAAACCGAAGAAGGGCTAGGCCTCTCCAACTTCCTGCTAGCGAAAAACGATGACAAACTCAAATGGAAGCGCGAAACGCGCGAGGGCGTCCTCGTATGCCCGGCGAAGGGCGGCGGTTTAACATTCTACGCTTACGGCCTTGCCGGCGACGGCGCGCAGGCGCAGGAGACGAAGCTGCGCGTCCACCGCGGCGACGTAAGCATCGACGGCGTAAACGGCTTCTCGCTTATGACATTCGGCGCCGCCGGCTAAATTCGGCGGAATGGAGTCGCCGCGCGAAATCCTAAAAAAAGTATTCGGCTACGACAGCTTCCGCAAAGGCCAGCTCGAGCTCATCGAGGCGATAGCCTCTGGCCGCGACGCGATAGGCGTCATGCCGACCGGAGCGGGCAAGTCGCTCTGCTACCAGATACCGGCTATAATGGCTGGCGGTCTCTCCGTAGTCGTCTCGCCGCTCATATCGTTGATGAAAGACCAGGTAGACGCGCTGCGCGAGAACGGCGTCGGCGCGGCGACGATAAACAGCGCGATGGACTGGGAGGAGGCCGCGGATGTCTTCCGCGCGGCCCGCGCCGGAAAAATCCGGCTGCTTTACGTCGCGCCTGAGCGGCTTGAAGGCGGCTTCGGCGGCTTCCTGCGCGAAGCCGCGCCCAAACTTGTGATAGTCGACGAAGCGCACTGCGTCTCCCACTGGGGCCACGACTTCCGCCCCTCTTATTTGAACATCGCGCCAGTGATCGAAAGCCTGCCCGTCCGTCCGCCTGTCGCGGCATTTACCGCGACGGCGACGCCCGAAGTGCGCGAAGACATAATAGAACAGCTCGGGCTGAAAAATCCCTTCTCGCTCACCACCGGCTTCGACCGAGAAAATTTATTCTTCCACGTCGAGCGCCCGGACGACAAAAATGCGGCGATGATGCGCTACGTAGGCCAGTTCCCGCACGCCTCGGGGATAATCTACTGCTCCACACGCAAGACCGTCGAAGAGGTCTGCGAGCGGCTGCGCAAAAAAGGCATCAAAGCCGTGCGCTACCACGCGGGGCTCTCCGACGCGGAGCGCGCGCGCAGCCAGGAGGACTTCATACACGACCGCGCGCCCGTCATGGTCGCGACAAACGCCTTCGGAATGGGCATAGACAAGTCCAACGTCCGCTACGTCCTGCACTACAACATGCCGCAGAACCTCGACGCCTACTATCAGGAGGCGGGGCGCGCGGGCCGCGACGGCCTGCCCTCCGACTGCCTGCTCTTCTACGGCGCGCGCGACGTGGTCACGGCGAAATTCTTCATCTCGCAGAGCCCTGAGGAGACGCGAGAGTCCGCGAACAAAAAACTGCGCGCGATGATAGACTACTGCCACACCTCCGGCTGCCTGCGCGCCTTCATTCTCAACTACTTCGGCGAGCACGGCGCGCCCGAGAAATGCTCCGCCTGCGGCAACTGCACCGAAAACACCGAGCGCGCCGAAATCACGACCGAGGCGCTGAAAATACTCTCCTGCGTCTACCGTATGTCCGAGGCGAGCGGCGGGCGGCATTACGGAATATCCATGCTCGTAGACGTGCTTCGCGGCTCGAAGCGCGCGGAAGTGCTCGCGTCCGGCTTTGACAAAATATCTACATACGGCCTGCTCAAAGAACGCAGCTCACGCGAAGTGCGCGAAATGACGGACTTCCTCATCGCCGAAGGCTACCTGCAAGTAGGCGGGGAATTTCCTACGCTCTCCTTCACGCCGCGCACGATGCCCTTCTTCAAAAACCCGACGCCGCTCGTCATGCGCGTCGGCGAAAGCGACAAAAAGAAAGCCGAGCGCATAAAAAAGCGCACGCGCGAGATATCCGCCTCGGCCTCCGAAGGTCTCTTCGAAGAGCTGCGCCTGCTGCGCCGTTCAATAGCCGCCGAAAACGGCGTGCCGCCCTACGTCGTGTTCTCCGACAAGACCCTCGCCGCGATATGCGAAGCGATGCCGGAAGACGAAGACGACTTCCTCGAAATTCCCGGCGTCGGCGCCGCGAAGCTCGAACGCTACGGCGAAGCCTTCCTCTCCGTAGTGCGCGAATGGAAGCGCAGAACGTAGCCCGTCCGGCAAAATAGCGAAAACCTCCAAAAAACCGCGTCACGTCCTTCCGCGAGCGCCGCGGCACTGCGAAACGGCGCGCGCCGCAGCCGAAGGCCCGCGGCGGCAAATATTTGTCTTTTCCCTCGTTCAATATAAAATAGATGCAAGACAGCCGCGTTTCCGTAAATTGCGAAACGCCGCAAAAGGAGACGAACGAAATGACAGCCATAGAAGCGATAATGAAACGCAGAAGCGTCCGGCAATTCACCGGCGAACCAGTAACGAAAGAGACCGCGATGAAACTCATAGACGCGGCCGCCGCCGCGCCAAGCGCGATGAACCTCCGCCCCGTCCGCTTCATCCTGATGGATAAAGATGACATGGCGAAACTCGCCGCGACGGTAGACCAGAAGCAGCCGTTCGAGCAGGGACAATGGGCGATAGCCGTCTGCGCCGACACGCGCGGATACACCGGCGGCACGGGCTGGCTCGAAGACAGCTCCGCCGCGCTCGAAAACATACTCATAGCCGCGACAGCCCTCGGCCTCGGCTCGCTCTGGTACGGCGTCTACCGCCGCGCCGCCAAAGAGCCCCAGGTCCGCGCCGCGCTCAACCTCCACGAAGGCGTTGAATGCGTAGGCATCGCCGTAATCGGCCGCGCCGCGGAAGAAAAAGAGCCTCACGGACAGGCCGACGCGAAGTTCGTATTTGAATCGGCGTGGAAGGAATAACCCCCCGCGCGGAACAAAATTAACACGGAGCCCGGACGCGCAGGGCTCCGCGTTTTTTGTCTGCCGCGCGCTTTGCTATAATTGTCTTGTCGCAAACGGAAAACATAATTTTGCCGTAACGGGGGTAATACTACGATGCCTGTCCCAAAATATTACGAAATGCAGAGGCCTTTTCTCGAAGCGCTGAAAGACGGTAAGCAACACTCTCTGAGGGATATTGAAAAATTCATCATCGCACATTTTAATTTAACAAAAAAAGATATTGCTGAAATGCTTCCAAGCGGCAAGCAAAGCGTTGTGCGCAACCGCGTTGGGTGGGCTAGTACGTACCTGAAAAAAGCCGGGCTGATAGAAAGTCCGGCTCGTGCTGTTTTTAAAATTACAGAGGTAGGACAGGATACTTTACGTAATGGCCCCGAAGTTATTGATGAGACGTATCTATTTCAATTTAAAAGTTTTCGTCAATTTAAAAATGTATCACAGGCGCCTCAAAATACTGCCGAGCACGTCGTTGCTAATGCGCAGGAAAGCGAGACGCCGGATGAAATTATTGCAACGGCTTTTGAAGAATTGAATACGCAGCTTATAGATGATGTGCTTAACGAAGTATCTAAACTTTCGCCTACTGCATTTGAGCAAATAGCAGTAGACCTGTTGCATAAGATGGGATACGGCGCGTTTGAAAACTCCGGACGCGTTACAGCCGCGTCTCACGACGACGGCATAGACGGCATAATCATGGAAGACCGCCTCGGCTTCAGCCTGATTTACATTCAGGCGAAGAAATGGGACGCGGAGAGCACGGTCAGCCAGCCAGAATTACAGAAATTCGTCGGCGCGATTGCCGGACGCGGAGGTAAAGGGTTGTTCGTCACTACGGCGAAATTCTCTCAGAAAGCAATAGAGTATGCGAATCATCAGCACATTATTTTAATCGACGGCGCGAAGCTGGCGCGGCTTATGATAGAGCATAATTTCGGCGTGCGAGTGAAGCGGGTCTTTGAAATCAAAGACATCGACACCGACACGTTCAACGATTACAGCGACGAATGACAGTAACCGAACGAAGGGCCTGCGCCCTCCGTTTTTACAGGATGATTCTATCTGACAGCGCTTGAATTATATCTCGTGCCTGAATACGGTTATTGACGATTGTGTGTACTTTTTCAGAAATAGCTTTTTTCAGCTCTTCTGAGTTAGAGAGTGTCGATAATGGCTTAAGCTAAAATTTCAGCCCAAAGGGCTATGCACCGAATCTGTACGGATGCGACAAACGACGATGTGTATTTTGCGTACCTTGTCGCTATGCCGCGCCAGCGTTTCGACTTCAAAAACGCATTTTCTACAAGATGCCTCAATCTGTACAAATACCTGTCGTAGCCGCGTTGTTCTTTTCTATTCCTGCGGGGAGGAATTACCACTGTCATACCTGCGTCAGACGCCGTATGGATAATACTGTCGCTGTCATAGCCGCGGTCTGCAAGCAAATATTCCGCGTCTATTCCTTCTATCAGTCTGCAAGCCTGCGTACAATCAGCAACGGTACCCGCTGTGACAAATAATCTGACCGGCATACCATGCGCATCCACGGCAAGATGTATCTTGCTGTTGAGCCCCCTTTTGTGCGCTCCATATCCTGGTTGCCGCCGGCCGCTCCGCTTGCGTGAGGATGTACTTTTATATGGCTTGCATCTATCATAAGCCATTCGTAATCAGGAGAGTCTATCAGGGCCTCAAGCACTTTTTCCCATACGCCCCTGTCCCTCCACCGGCAGAAACGTCTATTAACGTTGTTCCAGCTTCCGTAATCCGGAGGAAGATCTCGCCACGGCGCACCGGTACGTAGAATCCAAAACACAGCGTTGATAAAGGTCCTGTTGTCTCGCGCATTACCGCCCCACGTTCCCTTTCTGCCTGGCAAAAGTGGTTCTAGCAATGCCCAAACTTCGTCGCTTATATCGTGTCTGCGGTAGTCTTTTGTTATTGGGGAGCCTACTTTCGTTTTTTCAACTATTACAACATCAATCTATTGTCGACAATATCTAGGGTTTCATTGTCCATATTTTAGAGACCTCCTCTGTACGTTGCTAAGACGGTTGACGGACTGCCTTATACTACGTCAGAGGAGCTTTTGCCCATAGCTATAAGCTGAATGAACTCCATGCATAGCATGGAGTTTTCTTTATACAA
>URAG01000008.1 GCA_900545755.1 uncultured Cloacibacillus sp.
TGATATTCGCGCCCGTACATCTCGTCGCCGCACCGTACTGGATATCCCTCTGCACCTTCTTTCCAGGCCTGGTGATGGGATGGCTCAAATACCGGCACAACAGCCTGTTGCCTCCGGCGCTTTTCCATTTTCTGGGAAACGTCTGGGCGATATGGTTCTTCCCCTCTCCAATGGGATTCTAACAATTTCAGTTTTATAGAAAGAAGGCTATTGCATTGAATCTCAGTAAATTAAAAAGAGCGCTCGTCTTCGCGTTCGGCGTTTCTCGCCTGCACGGCGCTTTCCTGCGCGCATGCCGCTGAGACAGGGACGAAGAAAATCTTTGAGATCGACATACCGATGCGAAAAGGCGCTGAAGTCACCGTCACCGCGGCTAACGGCAAAACCTTCGCCGTCGCTGCGGTCGCGGCGCTCCCGACCAAAACGCGTTATCCAAGCTACACGGCGAGCGCATGGGGCGAGCCCGGCTCCGTCTGCGCCTCGGCGGTCAACGCGGTACATATGCTCGTCTCGGTCGAAAAAGGCAAAGGCCGCACTCTGAGCATCATCCCTAAGGAGACGATAGCGCCAGCGGCCGGCCCCGGCGCTTCAATCGTGCTCGACGCTAAAGCCGGCGAAAGCGTATTCGGCGCGTGGGCCCCGGCGGTCGGATCGCGTGTTTTCGTGCGCGCGAATAACGGCTCAGCTGCGCCGCTCGCGGCGGACAATCTGCCCAAAGAGGGGGACACACTCGTTATCGAAGTATTCGAGGATCCGTCGCTCCCGTATATGGTCGATATAGAGAACCGCCCTGGCGGCAGGGTTGTCGCCTGGTACTCCGACGGCTACAAAATTCTTGGGCGCGTCCTCGTACCGCTCGGCGGGACGGGACGCTTTGAAGGTACTCTCTTCCAGCGAAACGGCGCTATACGCGCAAACCACAGCGGCGTAATCGACGTCAGCACGACTCCGCGCGGCACGACAGGCGGATTTCAGATAGTGCCGTGGGACCACGCGCTCGCCTCGAAAGAGATGCAGGGCGTCTGGAGTATGACGCAGTGGCTCGTAATAGGCCCTGCTGACGGGAAGTCGAAGCTTGGAGGCACGCCGCCGCTCTTCAAGCACGGGCTAGTCTCCGGCCCCGCGGGGGGCGAAGAGATGTGGGATATGTGGTCTTCCTACGGGCGCAGGTCGCTCGTCGTAGCGCGCTACAAAAACGGCGGCTGGGAGCGCCTTCGCGAATCAGCAGGCAGGAACGACAATTCGCTGCGCTCCATCACGGAGCTGCGCATCTACTATCCGTTTACCGAAGAGATACAGAGCGGGCTGTAAAGCGCAGTTTCAAGGAGAAATACCAAATCCACGCCGCCGGAGGCGATTTGCCCGGCGGTGATTTTTTATCCTTGCGCATGAAAAAGGCGTCGGGCCGTCGTGGCTTCGCCGCCTTTCGTCTTCTATGCTTTAGTTGAAAATTCGCGACGCGAGCAGCTACGCTTTACGAGCCTGCGCAGCTTTGAACTCTTCTACAGCCGCGAGCACAATATCGCGAAGTTTCTCGTCCTCAAGCGCTTTGACGACGGTCGCCTGAATCCAACCTTCTTTTACTCCGCAGTCGAGGCGCTGGCCCTTGTATATAGTCGCGTAGACAGGCTCTTCTTCGAGCAGCGATGCTATCGCGTCGGTGAGCTGGTACTCGCCGCCAGCGCCGCGCTTGAGGTTTTTCAGGTGTTTGAAGATTTTCGGCGAGAGCAGGTAACGGCCCATTATCGCGAGGCGCGACGGAGCGTCCTCGCGCTTCGGCTTTTCGACAAGCCCGCGGACGCGGTAGACGCCTTGCTCTATTTCTTCGGCGTCGACTATGCCGTAACGCGATACGTCCTCTGGCGCAACCTCTTCGAGGCAGAGCACGGAGCCGTCGTATTTTTCGCGGACGGCCTCAAGCTGCGACAGCGCCGTCGGCTCGGCTATCATGACGTCGTCGGGGAGCAGCAGGCCGAAATATTCGCCGCGGCAGAATTCCTCGGCGCAGAGCACAGCGTGACCGAGGCCGAGCGGCTTCGCCTGATAGGCGTAATGGAACTCCGCAAGCCTGTATATCGAGTCGACGACATCTGCGAGTTCAGATTTCCCGCGCTCACGCAGCAGCGCCGTCAACTCGAACGATGGTTCGAAGTAACGGCAGATGCTCTCCTTACCCTGCCCAGTCACAAACACGACGCGTGAGCAGCCCGATGCGACCGCTTCATCAACTCCGTGATGGATCAGCGGACGGTCGATGAGCGGCATCATTTCTTTCGGGATATCCTTCGTCGCAGGAAGGAAGCGCGTACCTAGGCCTGCAACCGGGAATACCGCCGTCCTTATTCTTTGATAAGCCGGCTTAACATCCATCTCAGTCTACAACCTTTCCTATCGCCTCTTCCATTATGTCAGCGGCGCGGCTCATGAGCTCAGCATCGCGAGATTCAGCGAATATCCTGATGAGCGGTTCGGTTCCAGACGGGCGCAGAAGCATGCGTCCTTTGCCGTCGAGCAGCCGCTCCGCCTCCTTCGCCGCGGCTTCTACGACGGGGCTCGACATTACTGCGTTCTTGTCCCTGACTTTCATGTTTCGGAGCACCTGCGGGTAGCGGTCGAAGCGGTCGACAAGCGTTGAAACGTCCTCGCCGAGCTCTCCTACGGCCTTTAGGAATAAAATCCCGGAGCATAGGCCATCGCCAGTGTTCGCGTAGTCAAGCGCTATAATGTGTCCGGACTGTTCGCCGCCGATGCGCGCTCCCTCGCGCTTCATAGTATCGAGGACGTAGCGGTCACCGACGGGGCAGCGGAAAGTCTTTATATTTTCCTGAGCGAGCAGGTCTTCTAGCACCATATTGGACATGACGGTCGCCACGACTCCGGCACCGAGCGCTCCGCGGGAGGCTAGCCAGCGGCCTATAACCCAGAGCATTATGTCGCCGTCGATGACGCGCCCCCGTCCGTCGCACATGAGCACACGGTCGGTATCTCCGTCGTAGGCGATGCCGAGCGCAGCGCCGGTCTCGCGTACTTTGGCCGCGAGTGCGTCTATGTGCGTGACTCCGACGTTTCTGTTAATGTTAGTACCGTCCGGCGTGTTCGCCATGAATGTGACGCCGCCGCTCCACTCGGAGAATAGAGGCCCTACGAAGGATGAGGCCGCGCCGTTAGCAGCGTCTATGACGATCTGGTACGAGCGGTCTTTTATGTCGCTGAACAGCTTTCCGAGCCCGTTGAGGTATTCGGAGCGATATTCGGAGCCGTCGCGCACCGTGCCTATATGTTCTGGTTCGGCGCGGCGGCGGCGTCCGTCGTCGAGGAATATCTCTTCTATCCCGGCCTCGTCGTCGTCAGTGAGCTTGAAGCCGTCGCCGTCAAGGAACTTTATGCCGTTGTATTCCGCCGGGTTGTGCGACGCACTGACTACCGCTCCGCCGCTGAAAGGGCCGCGCATAGCGGCGCAGCTGACGCCAGGCGTCGGTATCACGCCAAGGTCTACGGCGTCGCCGCCGGACGAGGCGATGCCAGCCATGAGGGCGGACTGGAGCATTTCGCCGGAGAGTCTTGTGTCACGCCCGACCGCAATTTTGGGACGCTCGACGCCGTTTTCCATGAGGAAGACGGTATATGCCGAGCCGAGACGCATCGCGGCGTCGGGAGTCATCATACCCTGGTTCGCGATGTCACGCACCCCGTCTGTACCGAAGAATTGCCTTTTTTTTCCTTTTCCGTCGTTCAAATGGGCCACCTCGCAGAGCAAAATTTATGTTCTATTTATGATTCGCCGTTATTCGACTGAAGTTACAGATACCTGCTCCGGTTCCGTCCTGACTACCTGAAATCCGGGCCGCAGGCCGCGCACGAGCACAGGCAGTTCAGTGTGCTGCGAAACTATGTTCGAAACGTCCACGTAGAGCTCGCACGGCGGCTGCCTTCCTTCGAGCGACTTAATCGCAGTTTCCGGCCCCTCTATCGTAAGGCTCACGGAAGCCGGCGAGAAGCGCCACTCCGTTGAAGCCGAGTTGCCAGATATCATGAGCGGTACGCTCTGGAAGGTCATCACGCTCATTTTTTTAGAAAGATGTATTTCTACACGCGCTCGGTCCGTACCCGTTATCTCTACGCCTGGAGGCAGCTGCGTCGGCTCCATCGGTATCATCAGCTGTATATCCTGTTCGAGCCCCGTAATATCCACAGGAGGTAGCTCGAGCGACTCTATGCTCTTGACGGCGGCGCTGCTTCCGCGTATTGAAACGCTGTCAGGTATGACCTTGACTGACTCGACTTGGAGCCCGGCGTGCGGCTCGCCTACGACAGAGACCTTGACCGGAATGCGGTCGCCGACTATCTCGTCTTCGAACGTCACAGTCGCATCGACCTCGTGCGGCGATATCGTAACGCGCCTGCGCCGCGCCGCACCTTCCTCCGTCGCCGCGTCCTTTATCATCACCGGTACTTTTACCGTTCCGCTCTCGAGAAGATGGTCGAGGTTGACTGGCACCTCAAGCTCATGTACTGAAAGCACGTCCGTCTCCGGTCCGCTGACGACCGCGTGGTCGGGGCTCACGACGATGGAGGCGACGACCTTGCCCTCCGGCGCTTCGCCTGTCGTTTCCGGCTTTATCTCAACGCGCCGTTCGACGTTGCGGTATATCTCGACCTCGACGAGCGCCGGCTGCCAGCTGCGTACGCGTGCGAATGTCGGCGCTTCAAAGCGCACCGGCAAGGTATAGCGTCCAGTCCTCAGATTTGCCAGGTCGACCTCTGATACTATGTCCGACGGTTCGATGCCGGAGAGCTCGTTGATTTTGCCTTCAAGCTTGATTTCCACATCTCTAACGGGCGCGTTGACGGAAAGGCCGGCGCCGATGTTCGTGTACTCTATTTCGTCTTTCATCGTGCGCGCCGACTCCGCGTTGCTGTCGAGAGCGACTAGCGACCAGAGCAGGACTGATAGACAAAGCGATACTCCGCCGAGGAACATCTTCGACTGTAGGAAACTACCGCCTTTGTAATTGAATTTAGCGCTTAACTTCCCAAGCGTCGCGCGCATTCGGAGGAGTTTCGCTCTTATGAGCCTTTTCTTATCCTTAGACATTTTTGTCGCCTCCGGCCCACTGCTGCTGGAGCTCGTCGCGCAGGCGCTCCATGAAATTCGTCTCCTTGGCCTCATGGCTGAAGTAATGGCTGCACATCTTGCGCACCTGCGCCTCGCTGAGCGGACGCGAGAAATGGCCCGAGACGGCCGCCTTTATCTCGCCGCGTTCCTCTGAGACGGCGATGGCGATCGAATCTGACATCTCAGTGACGCCGAGCGCAGCACGGTGGCGCGTGCCGTACCAGCGCGAAATGTCAGTCTTCTCCGTGAGCGGCAGATAGCAGCCGGCCGCTACTATCTCGCGCTGGTCGATGACGACGGCTCCGTCGTGCAGCGGAGTGCCTGGCCAAAATATCGATATCAGAAGCTCTTCCGTAATGTCGGCGTTAAGCAGCACCGCCGTGCGCCATACGTCTTTCAGGCTCGTGTCGCGCTGGAGTACGACGAGCGCGCCGATACGCTGCGATTGGCAATACAGTAAAGCCTTTGTTAGCTGTTCTGCGCGCTGGTCTATCTCCTGCGTGCTGCTGCCGACCTTCCATAGGTGGCCCTTGCCGAGCTCTTCAAGCATACGGCGAAGTTCAGGCTGGAAGAGTATCGGGATGACGATGATGAGCGCCCCGATCATGCGCCCCATGATGTTCGAAAGGCTGCGCAGGTTGAGCAGGTTCGCCGCCGCGCCGATAAGGCCGATTATCATAAGGCCGCGGATAAGCTGCATCGCGCGCGTTCCTACGAGCAGAAGCAGAATCCGGTATATTAAAAAAGCTACGATGAGTATGTCTAGGAAGTCCTGCCAGCGCAGGTTGAATAAAGCCAACGGCGCACCCCTCTCTCATGAGTATGTTTAAGTTATTATAGCGCAAGAGCGGCGCGAGGTAGAACAGAAAAGAACGAGCGGAGGCGCGCGGCGCTACTGTCCGCGCACCTTCCGTAGAAACGAGAGGTTGCCCTCGTCGCCTATTCCTTCCTTCGGCGTTTCAAGAATCGTCGGCGTATCCTTGAAGCGCTCGTCGTTCATCAGCAGCGCGAACGGGTGAAGCCCAATCTCACCTTCGCCGAGGTGCGCGTGGCGGTCGAGATGCGTTCCCTTCGCGGCTTTACTGTCGTTAAGGTGCCAACAGCGCACACGCGAAAGGCCGACATGCTTGTCCGCCGCAGCGACGAGCCTCTCGAACGCGTCGGACGAGCGCAGATCGTATCCGGCTGCGAATACGTGGCACGTGTCTATGCACAGCCCTATACGCGTATGCCAGTTCGCCTTGGCGAGAATTTCTGTGAAATGCGCGAAGTCCCCGCCGACGCATGTGCCCTGCCCCGCCATCGTCTCGAGCAGGATGCGAGTCTTGTATTCCTGCGTAGCGTCGAAAAGGCGCAGAAGCGTCTCAGCTATATTCGCAGTCGCTTCGTCTATACCAGCGTCCATGGCGAAGCCAGGATGCAGCACGATGTCGTCGATGTTCAAATGGCGGCAGCGCTCGACCTCCTCGCGCAGCGCGGCGGCGCTTTTCGCGCGTACCGCCGCATCGGGCGAGGCAATGTTGATCAGGTACGAGGCGTGGGAGACGACGGCCTTTACATTCGAACGCTGCCAGGCGCGGTAAAACCCCTCCGCCTCCTGAAGCGAGACGGGGCGGGCCTGCCACTGACGCTGGCTGCGCGTGAATATCTGCATCGACTCGCAGCCGAGCGCGTCAGCGCGTTCAAAGGCCTTGTCGAGCCCGCCGGCGACGGACATATGCGCGCCGATCAGCGCCATATCAGTCCGCTCTTCCCGCGTAGACTACCCCGTGGACTCCGTCTATCGTCAGGGTCATTCCGTCCTCGATTTTATTCATAATGTCCGCAGCGTCTGTGATGCACGGGATGCCGCGGTCAAGCGAAATGACTCCGGCGTGCGAGGTGAGCCCGCCCTCTTCTGTGATGATCGCCGCGGCTTTCTCGAAAGCCGGGACGTATTCCTTTTCGCTCTTCTTTATGACGAGGATCTTACCTTCGGAAATTTTCTTTAAAGCTTCCTCGGGCGACAATGCCTTGCAGGCGACGCCGGTCACGCGGCGGCGTACAAGCGAGAGTCCGCGCGCTATGACGTTCGCTATGCGGATGACGTTTATCATGTTAGTGCTGCCGGGCTCGCCGAGCGGCATGCCGGACATTATGACCACGTTGTCGCCGTTCGCGACGAGCGCTTCGCGCTTTATCAGCGATATGGCGTTCTTCATGGATTCCTCAAGCTGATGCGTAATTGGGCAGATACACGGCATAACGCCCCAGACCAGCGAAAGCTGCCGCCACGTCGAGAGCGAAGGCGTCATAGCGATTATTGGACAGGTCGGGCGGTATTTGCTGACCATGCGCGCAGTCGCGCCGGACGAGGTGAGCGGCACTATCGCCGCGGCCTGCACCTCTTTCGCGACGTCGCGCGCCGCATGGCTCACGGCGTCAGCCGTCTCGCAAACCGCTGGAAGCGAGCGAGGCTTACGGCACCAAAGCGCTACGTCCTGCTCCGTCCGCACGATTATCCTGTTCATCGTTTCGACGGACTCGACCGGATATTTTCCGCCCGCAGTCTCGCCGGAGAGCATTACCGCGTCGGCTCCGTCGATGACGGCGTTCGCGACGTCGCTGGACTCAGCGCGCGTCGGGCGCGGATTGCGTATCATCGAGTCGAGCATCTGCGTAGCGACAATGACGGGCTTGCCCTGCATACGGCAGCGCTCGATGATCTCCTTCTGTATCATCGGCACATCCTCCGTGCGCATCTCCACGCCGAGATCGCCGCGCGCGACCATCATGCCGTCGACGACTTCGAGTATTTCGCCAAGGTTGTCGACCGACTGGCGCGTCTCCATTTTTGCAATTACCTTTGCTGAAGCGCCAGCCAATTCGAGGACGCGGCGCACCTCTATGATGTCCTCCTTGCTGCGCACAAACGACACCGCTACGTAGTCGACGTTGTTCTCCGCGCCCCATTTGAGGTCTGCTATGTCCTTCTCCGTCAGCGTCGGTACGGAGAGGTCGGCGCCGGGAACGTTGACGCCCTTGTGCTCGCCGAGCTCGCCGCCCACTATAACGCGGCACTTTATAGCATCGGGCGAGGTCTTGACGACTTCAAGATGTATCGCGCCGTCGTCGATGAATATATTCTGTCCCTTCTTAACCTCTGAGGCGAGCTTTGGGTAGTCTATGTAGACCCCGTGCTCGTCGCCCTCTTTTTTCTCGAAGAAGAGCGTGAACTCGCTGTCCGACTTCACGGCGACCTTGCCGTGGTCAGGCAGTTCGCCAGTGCGTATCTCCGGTCCTTTCGTGTCGAGGAGCACCGCTATAGGAGTCTGAAGCTCTTGCTCGACAGCGCGCACGGTGCGGAGGGTTTTTAGGTGCGACTCATAGTCGCCGTGGCTGAAGTTAAGCCGAGCGACGTTCATGCCAGCCTTCGCGAGCGCGAAGAGCTTCTCGTAATCCCAGCAGGCCGGGCCTATCGTGCATATTATCTTTACGTTGCGTTTGATTCTTTCCATATTTATAAATTTCTCCTGCTTTTACTGTTTTTCCTGTTTTCCGCTTTCTATCTCTCCGTAGGCGGTAAGAACCTTAGCGCGTCCGCGTATCTTCATCGCGGAGATGTGTTCTGTGAACTGCGCTACCCACACCTCGCCCTCCTCGAGCTTTTCGGTATGGAGAAATCTGTTTTCAGCGCCGCGAGTTACCCCCGTCACTGTGACTCCGTTTTCAAGCGCTTTAATAGCTATATAGTCTCCGGCTCCCCCGTTGTCGCCGCTTTGTATCATTCTTTCTTTCCTCCTAAAGGCAGCTCACAAGCCCGTTTGAAAAATCTTCCAGCTCTTTTCTAAGCTTGTCTGTAACGTCGACCTTTATGTTCTTTATCAGCGAGACGGAAGTCTCCGCCGAACCGTGCAGTTTGACGATCAGCTCGCTTCTGCCTGGGTGCGCCCGCAGTATTGCAAACAGCTCGTCGTAAAATTTATCGTTGAGCCCGTCGCTCTCGACCGTTATCACGGCGCGGCGCTCGAGCTTTTCCTTGTACTCTTCTTCGGAATATATGTCGTCGACCATCAGCGATACTCCGCGATCGTCCTTCGGCTGCCCCTTCACGAAATACAGCGCGCCTTTCTGGAGCGTGTGCTTGTAGAGCGGCCAGCGCTTGCCGAATATGAGCATGTCGACGGTGCCGCGGTTGTCCTCGATGACCGCTGTTCCGAACGGGTTGCCGGCCTTGCTGAACTTTTCTGTAAAGTTCGTCAGCAGCCCAGCAGTAACGGCGGGCTGGTGTGAGCGCCAGTTCGGCAGGTCGCCGACGGGGCAGGTGATGTACGGCTCGACCGCCGGCTCGTACTGGTCGAAGGGATGCCCGGATATATAGAGCCCCATGCTTTCCTTTTCGAGGTCTAGCTTCTGCCGCTCGCTGAAATCCGGGACTTCTTCCATCTCAGGAGTAAAGAACTCCTCTTCTTCGTCGCCGAAGAGCGACGCCTGATTTGTATTCTGTGCGCGGCGCGCTGCAAGCTCCGTAAGCTGGGGCAAGGCGTTGAGCAGTTTCGCGCGGTTCGGATCGAGGCTGTCGAATGCTCCCGACTTTATCAGGTTTTCGACGACGCCGCGGTTCACCTGCCGAGTGTCTACGCGCGAGAGGAAGTCCCACAGGGACGCGAACTTGCCGTCCTTCGCCCTGTTCTCGATGATGTTCGCGACTGCGGCGTCGCCTACCTTCGCTATGGCCGAGAGTCCGAGCCTGATGACTTCGCCGATGACTGTGAAATCTTCCTTCGACTCGTTGATGTCGGGCGGCAGTACGTCGTAGCCGGCGTCGCGCACGGCGCGGATGTACTGCCCGAGCACCTCCATCTTCGAGCCGATTAGGCTCGAAAGGTACGAGGCCAGGTACTCGGCTCCGTAGTTGGCCTTGAGCCACGCGGTCCAGTAGGCGATAAGGCCGTATGCCGCGCTGTGCGACTTGTTGAAGCCGTAGCCCGCGAACTTCTCTATGATGTCGAAGATTTCTCCCGCGCGTTTCGCATCGACGTCGTTCTTCACCGCACCTTCGACGAATTTCGCGCGTTCCTTCTCCATTACCTCTTTTTTCTTCTTTCCCATCGCACGGCGCAGGAGGTCCGCTTCGCCGAGAGTGTAGCCTGCGAGCTCGCGCGCGCTCTGCATGACCTGCTCCTGGTATAGGATGACGCCGTAGGTGTCCTTCATGTAAGGCTCGAGCCGCGGGTGGAGATAGTGGACTTTCTCTTCGCCGTGCTTGCATTTCACATAGGTGTCGACCATTCCGCTTTCAAGCGGGCCCGGGCGATAGAGCGCGACGAGCGCGATCATATCCTCGAAACAGTCAGGACGCAGCCTCCGCACGAGAGCCGTCATGCCCGACGATTCCAGCTGAAAAACGCCGAGCGTGTCTCCGCGCTGGAGCATGTCGTATGTCTTCGCGTCGTCTATCGGTATCTCGTTGAGGTCGATGTGCCCCTTGCCGTTGCTTTCGATGTTCTTCACAGCGCCGTCAAGGACTGAGAGCGTGCGCAGGCCGAGGAAGTCCATCTCTACGAGTCCGAGCTTTTCGACATATTCCATCGAGTACTGCGTAGCTATCTGGTTCTCGCCGAATTTACGCACCGGCACCATGTCGTTAGTCGGCTTCGGCGTTATGACGACGCCGGCCGCGTGCTGCGAACAGTGGCGTGCGAGCCCTTCGATGTGCATCGCCGTGTCAATAAGCTTCTTTATCTCGGGCTTCGAATCGTAGGCCGCCTTGAGGTCGGGGACGCCGGCTAACGCGCTCTTAATGTCCTTTATATCAGAGGTCGGCATCGCTGGAATGAGCTTCGTTATCGCATTGACCTCTGGGATGGAGACGCCGAGCGCGCGTCCGACGTCTTTTATAGCGCCGCGGCTCTTCATACGTCCGAAGGTCACTATCTGCGAGACCTTGTCCGAGCCGTACTTCTCCACTATATAGGCGATCAGCTCGTCGCGCCCCTTGTCGGATACGTCGGTGTCGATATCGGGCATGCTTATGCGTTCCGGGTTCAGGAAGCGTTCAAAGAGCAGATTGTAGCGTATCGGGTCTAGATCGGTGATGCCGAGCGAATACGCGACGAGCGAACCGGCCGCAGAGCCACGTCCCGGCCCTATCGGAATGTGCTTCGACTTCGCCGCGACGATGATGTCCGAGACTATGCAGAAATATCCGGGAAAGTCCATCTGTTCTATTATGTCGAGCTCGTATTCGAGACGTTCGAGATAGTTCTGCGGCGGATTGTCGGTCTTGAGCCTGCGGCGCAGTCCGTCGGCCGCCATTTTGCGAAGGTGCGTCGTCAGCGTCTCGCCTTCGGGGAGCGGAAATTCCGGCAGATAATAATGCCCCATCTTGAGCTTCACGTTACAGCGGTCGGCGATACGCTGCGTGTTAATCAAAGACTCCGGAAGGTCGTTTCCGAAAATCGCCCACATCTCCTCGGGTGAGCGGAAATAGTAGTCGTTCCCCTGGAAGCGGTAACGTTTCTCGTCAGATACTAGACTGCCCGTCTGCACACAGAGCAGTATATCGTGCCACTCCGCGTCGCTCTGTTTCATATAATGGGAGTCGTTTGTCGCAATCAGCGGGATGTCGAGCTTCTTCGACATTTCTACGAGAGTTTTATTGACAAGCGCCTGTTCCGGTATACTGTTCGACTGTACCTCGAGGAAGAAATTCTCTTTCCCCATGATGTCACTGTACATGCCGGCGCGCCGTTCCGCGCCTTCCACGTCGCCGCTTATGATGAGCTGCGGTATCTCGCCGCCGAGGCAAGCCGACGAGCATATAAGTCCCTTGCTGTACCGCGCAAGCAGGTCATGGTCTATGCGCGGTCTGTAGTAAAAGCCGTCTGTGTTTGCAATCGATACGAGCTTCGTGAGGTTGTAGTAGCCTTCTTCGTTTTCGGCGAGCAGTATGAGATGGTTCTGCCCCTTGCCTTCGCGGCAGGTATAGCCGTTCGGGTCGACGTAGACTTCGCAGCCGAGTATCGGCTTGACGCCCGCGGCGTTGCAGGCGTTGTAGAACTCGACGCAGCCGAACATGACGCCGTGGTCCGTTATCGCGACGGAGTCCATCCCCATCTCCTGCGTAGCCGCTGCGAGCGCAGAACATTTATTCGCCCCGTCAAGAAGGCTGTATTCTGTATGCACGTGAAGGTGTACGAACGGTTTATCAGACATTACTATTCATTTCCCTCTGTTTCATCTTCGTTCATATCCGCGCTTCTAACGTAAAGCAGCTCGGCACCAGCCCTGCGCAGTATAGCTGACAGCGGAGTCCCCCCCGATGGCTGCGTGGAGCGCGTTTCCTCATGCGGCTGCTGCGGCTTAGGCTCCAGCCGCGGCGCGGGCTCTGCCGCTGCGCCGGCCAGGTCAGGCGGCGGCGTCTCAGCCGCGCCCTCAATGCCCCATAGTTTCGCAGCGGCTGAGCAAAGTTCTTTTTTGTTGCGAGAAATTGAGAGGAAGCTCCTCGCCGGCATCTCGCGCTCAAATTCTATCTCTACGCCGTTTTCTCCGCGCACAAGCGCGGCGTTTAGTAGCGCGGCGGAAATCGCTAGGTGATCGTCGCCGTTCAGCAGCGCGGCAAGCTTCCAGAAAAGCTCCGCGCCTCCGGCGGGAAGGCGTTCAGCCCGCGCCCCTGGCGGGCTTTGAGGATGCGGCGCAGGTTCTGCTGATGCTGGCGGGCTTTCGTAAACCGGGGTGTATTTCGCGCTCTCCGCCCGCGGCTGCGGCGCAGCATATCTTTCCGGCTCTGGAGCGCGATTCACAGGCGCGGCGGCAGGCGCTGCCACACGGCTTTGAGCCGTTCCGCGCGCTGGCTCAGCACGGCTCTCGCCGTTGATTATGCTCTGAAGCTCCATGAAGACGACGCCGCTGAAGATGTCGCCCTTCATCCCGTAATGCGCGCGCGGCAGCAGGCCGTTGCAGAGTTCGCAGGCCGCCTTGAGCTTCGCAGCGTCCCAGTGCGCCGCCTCCGCGGCAAGGTATTCACGTTCTGCGGCGGACGTTTCGAGCGCTTCAATAGCTTTTTCGCCCCATAGCGAATAGAGCCAGAGGTCGCGGAAGAGTACGAAAAGAGACTCGCACAGCCGCTCTGACGAGATTCCGCGCGCCATTATAGCATGAAGCGCTGCTGCGGCCTCTCGCGGCTCTGCGCGCATCTGAGTCACCCATTTTTCAAGCTCCGTGCGGCTGCTGCCCCCGGTCAGCTCCTTTACGCTTTCGAGAGAGAGCTTGCCGCGTCCGAGCGCGACTGCCTGCTCCGTGAGCGAGAGCGCGTCGCGCAGCGCGCCGTCGGCCTGCCGCGCGAGCTCCCACACGGCCTCGTCCTCGGCATCTATGTTCTCCTGCGCGCAGACGTATTTAAGCCTGTCTACGGTGTCCGCTATCGTTATACGGTGGAAAGGGATATGCTGGCAGCGCGAGCGTATCGTGACTGGAACTTTGTGCGGCTCAGTCGTCGCAAGCAGGAACACTACGTTCGCGGGCGGCTCTTCAAGAGTTTTTAGCAGCGCGTTGAACGCCTGCTCAGTCAGCATATGGACTTCGTCTATGATGTAGACCTTGTAGGCCGCGGAGAGCGGCTTGAGGTTGACGTGGCTTTTGAGGTCGCGTATCTCGCCGATGCCGCGGTTCGACGCGCCGTCTATCTCTATGACGTCAAGATGCTCGCCAGCCGCTATAGCGCGGCAGTTTTCGCATACGCCGC
Organism: uncultured Cloacibacillus sp.; assembly: GCA_900545755.1. Lineage (GTDB taxonomy): Bacteria > Synergistota > Synergistia > Synergistales > Synergistaceae > Caccocola. The sequence continues at coordinate 13,842 of URAG01000008.1, forward strand.
ACGGCTCGCAGTCGTCCTTACGGTTCAGACAGTCGAGAGATTTGGCGACGAGGCGCGCCGCCGAGGTCTTGCCGCAGCCGCGCGGCCCGGAGAAAAGATATGCGTGGCCTAGTGAGCCTTCACGCAGAGATTCCATGAGCACTCCCACCGCAGCGCTCTGCCCAACCATGTCGGAGAAGGTCTGCGGCCTATACCGGCGGTATAAAGATATGTACATTCAACTCCTCCTCAAAGCCGCGCCGCGGCGCGCACAAAGGCCCAGCGTCCGTTTATTCATAATAATCAGTCAGAATGCCGCCACGGCGCGCGAGGTTGACCGCCTCCATGACGCGGTCGCGCAGCGCCGGAAGCTCCGGCATTCCTGGAAGAAGCTCGCCTTCGCGCAGAATCGTCTCGCGCCCGATGACTAGGCTACGCTCGCCGCCGAGGTCGCTTACGCGGATGTCATATGGAAGCAGCTCAAGCTCAAGCGTCTCGTCAAGCCTTTTCGCCGTTTTGTCAAGAAGCGCGCGGGAGTCCTCGCCAGCCGGCGCGGAGAGGAATTCTGTGTCGTCTATGCGCAGCACCGACCTGCCTCTCTCCTCGGATACCTTGACTCGCAGCTTTTGAACAACGTCCTTGCGTTGTATGTCTATGCCTTTTTCGCGGAGATATTTGAGAGCCGCGTCGACGCGCTCGTCGGCCTCGGGGTGGGTCTGGTATATGCCAAGTTCGTACTGCGCGCGCTTAAGCCGTTCGACGTTCATGCGCTCCATCATCGTGAGCATCGCCGCGGGGTTGTAGCCGGCGCGGTAAAGTATATCGATACCCATGGAGTCGGCCTCTTTCTCCAAATCTATGCTGTAGGTGTTCATCATCGCGGTCTGGATACCGCCAGCCATCGCCGCTATTCCTGCGCCGCCCTCTCCGGCCTGCGTCGCGGCTATGAGCCCAGCGAGCGTCAGCAGGTTCAGGCGGTTGTTGCGCCGCGCCTGCACGATGCCGTGCGCGCGGTCTGCGTGTACGAATTCATGGCAGAGCACCGCCGCGATCTCGTCCTCGCTTTTGAGGAAGTCGAGCATTCCAGTCGTGATGTAGGTCATGCCGCCTGGCAGCGAGAAGGCGTTCGGCTGCTCCATCTCAAGTATGCGCACCTCATATTCGAGCTCACGCTGCATGTGGGGAATGAGGCGCGAGGCTATCATCGACAGCTTCGCTTCGACGGAAGGGTTCAGCACGCGCGGCACGTGCTTCTCGATTTCAGCGGCGCTTTTACGTCCTATCTTGATCTCACGTTTTATCGTCTTATCGCTCGGCTCCGGCGAGGCTGCGGCGTATGCCGCCCCGGCGGCCGCTAGAAGCGCGAGCGTTATTATCAATGAAAGAAATTTTTTTACCATTCGGTCACGCTCCCTCTTTGCCGATTCATTCAGCGGCGCGCGTGCCCGCCGCGAATCTTCCGCTTTTATATTATACAACACAAAAAAATAGCGGCGGGAGTGCGCCGCATGGGCACCCCCGCCGCTTTACAGTTATTATTTGTTTAAGAGCTTCGGCTTACGCGACGAAGTTCTTGACGTCTTCTATCGACGCGGGCTTCGCGGAGCGGACCATCGTGCCCTTCTTCATCTCAATGAGCGCCGGGAGCTCGGCGATGCCGAGCTTCTCAACCATCTTGCCGTTTCTATAGCCGTCGATGAAGGCGATTTTCTTACCGCTCTCCTTCGCGTACTTCTCAGCCTCAACCTGGAGTTTGACCTGATCCTGGTCGATGCTGGAGGAGAGAAGCGCGATTACCTCGTCGGGCTCGATGAGGACCGAATTGAGGTGGAGCTGCTCAGAGATATAGGAGTAGGCCGCCATAGCCGCAACGGCGCCGTCGCCCGCCGCGGTTACGACCTGACGGAGGAACTTGTCGCGGACGTCGCCGGCCGCGTAGATGCCTTCAACGGAGGTCTCCATCTTTTCGTTGGTGACGATCCAGCCGCCCTTGGACTGCTTCAGGAGTTCGTTCTCCTTGAGGAACGAGACGTTCGGCTCGGTGCCGACGAAGACGAAGCATCCCGCGACTGGGAGGTCTGAGATTTCTCCAGTCTTGACGTTCTTGAGGACGAGCTTCTCGACTACGCCTTCGCCCTCGATCGACTCAACGACTGAGTTCCATATAGGAACGATCTTCGGGTTGGCAAGCGCCTGGTCGATGGCGTGACGGTCGGCTCTCCATTCGTCGCGGCGGTGTACGATGTAAACCTTGTCAGCGAAACGCGTCAGGTATCCAGCCTCTTCGACTGCGACATTGCCGCCGCCGACGACAGCGACGATTTCGCCTTCGAAGAAGGCTGCGTCGCAGACGGCACAGTAGCTTACGCCAGCGCCGGTGAACTCAGCTTCGCCCGGGCATCCGAGCTTGCGGAAACTTGCGCCGGTGGCGATGATGATGGCCTCGGCCTCTATCTCGCCCTTATCGGTGACTACGATTTTATGGCCGTTGCGGATTTCGATGTTCTGCACCGTGCAGCTTCTGAATTCGGCGTTGAAGTGTTCGGCGTGCTTGCGGAAGGTCTCTCCGAGCTCAGATCCGGTAGAGTGAATCGTTCCGGGCCAGTTTTCGATTTCGTCGGTGATGTTGATCTGGCCGCCGGCAGCTCCCTTTTCAAGGATCAGCGTATCAAGGTCGGCACGGCGTCCATAGATGGCGGCTGCAAGGCCGGCAGGGCCGGCGCCGAGTATTACGAGCTCTCTCTTTTCCATAGCGAAAACATCCTCTCTTATTGTTGTTTAATTCTGTGCGTGCTGCTTACGAATTTCTTCACATATACTATATTATATGAATTTTTAGCGTTTGCGCCATATTACGTGGCGAATTATTCCGTTGTAATCCGATATTTTATTCACGAGAACAAACTCGCATGAAGCCATATCGTCAAGAGAACAAATCTGCCCCGCCCCAGCGGTCTCCGCCATCAGCATGCCGCCTGGCTTGAGCAAGCGCGGGAATGCGGCGAAAAATTTCGCGTAAAGCTCTGTGCCTTCCTCGCCGCCATCGAGCGCGACGCGCGGTTCATAGTCACGCACCTCACGCATGAGTCCTGCGAGCTCCCGGCGCGGTATGTAAGGTGGGTTTGTAACGATGAAGTCGAGCGAAGCATCTGCGACGGGCGCAAGCGACGGCTCCGCGTTGCGCAACAGTTCGAAGCGTTTTTCAAGACCGTATCGCTTCCTGTTTATAGCGGCCCATTTCAGCGCGCTGCGGCTTTTGTCGACGCCGAGCGCCGTGAGCGCAGGGTTTTCTAAGAGCAGCGCAATCGCTATACATCCGCTTCCGGTACACCAATCGGCGAAGCGTGCGGCCTTTCCACGCGGGAAGCGGCGAAGCGCCTCTTCTACGAGCAGTTCGGTCTCCGGACGCGGAATGAGGACGCCGCGTCCAATTTTGAACTTGTATCCGTAAAATTCGGCCTCGTGCAGGACGTAGGAAAGCGGCATACCGGAAGCGCGGCGAGCCGTCATACGCTCCGCCTGCGCGCGTTCCACTTCCGGCACGTCGTAGTCCTTCCACAATAAAGCGGCGCGCGGAAGTCCGAGCGCCGCGGAAAGTATTAGATCTGCGGAATATTCGGGTCGTGCCGTGCCCGAGCTTACGAGCAGGCTCCGCGCGCGGCGGCGCAGCTCTTGCAGGCGCACCGCTACACCGAGAGCGCCTTGAGCTTCTCGGCCTGGTCGGCCTCCGTAAGCATACGAATGAGCTCATAGAGGTCGCCGTCCAGTATCTGGTCAAGCTTATAGAGCGTGAGGTTGATGCGATGGTCGGTCAAACGGTTCTGCGGGAAATTATAGGTACGGATGCGTTCAGCGCGGTCGCCGGTCCCGACCTGTCCCTTGCGCTCTGCGGCGAGCTCGGCGTTCTGGCGCTGGAGCTCGGCGTCGTATAGCTTCGTGCGGAGAAACTGCATCGCTTTCGCGCGGTTCTTTATCTGTGAACGTTCGTCCTGACAGGTCACGACGATGCCTGTCGGAAGGTGCGTGATGCGCACGGCAGAGTCAGTCATGTTGACGTGCTGTCCACCAGCGCCGCTCGAACGGTAGGTATCTATTTTGAGATCCTCGGGGCGTATTTCGACGTCAACTTCGGCAGCCTCTGGCAGAACAGCCACTGTCGCAGTCGAGGTATGGATGCGTCCGCTCGCTTCCGTCTCCGGTACGCGCTGCACGCGGTGGACGCCGCTCTCAAACTTGAGCATACTGAAGGCCGAGGTCCCGTCTACGCGGAAGACCACTTCCTTGAAGCCGCCGATCCCAGTTTCGCTCATCGATATTATCTCTGTCTTCCAGCGCTGGCGTTCCGCAAAGCGCGTGTACATACGGAAGAGATCCGCAGAAAAGAGCGCCGCCTCGTCGCCGCCGGCTCCTCCGCGGATTTCTATGATGACGCTTTTTTCGTCGTTCATGTCCTTCGGGAGGAGAAGGATGCGTATCTCGCGCTCCAGCTCTGGCACGCGCGCCTCAAGATTCGCAAGCTCCTCCTTCGCAAGCTCACGCATATCCTCGTCTTCGCCATCGGCCATCTCTTTCGCCTCTGCGATGCCGCTCAGCACTTTCTCATATTCGGAGAAAGCGTCGACTATAGGCGTAAGTTCGACGTGCTTCTTACCGAGTTGCTGCATCTCGTGCGGGTCGTTGACGACTTCGGGGTCGGCCATTTTCTTTTCGAGTTCTCTGTAACTCGCCTCGATTTCCTTTAACTTATCTATCAGTTCCATCTTCAGCACCACCTGCCGTAGTAATATCTTTTGAAGGGTCGAGAGCCACACCGAGCGCCGCTATCGCAACTTCAAGCTGATCCAGCGAAGGTTCCCTCGTCGTTATATATTGGAGCAGAAGGGCCGGCTTTATGCTCCATACGCCCCAACTGTCGGAGTTTGAGGCGGCCCTTATAAATTCATAAGAAACTCCTATCACGAGCGGGAGCAGCACGACCCGGCTACCGACGCGCCAGAGCACGCCTCCGCCGCCTATTACGGAAAAGACTATTATGCTGACCAGTATGACGATTATCAAAAACGACGTGCCGCAGCGGCGGTGTATCCGCGAATATGCGGCGGCGTTCGCCGGGGTCAGTTCCGCGCCGCTTTCATAGGCGTTTATCGTTTTGTGCTCCGCGCCGTGATATTCGAAGACGCGGGCTATATCTTTCCACAGCGAGATGAGGGCGACGTATGCGACGAATATTACTCCGCGTATCACGCCTTCAGCTATGTTCTTTTCAAAGTGAGTGAGGCCGAAATGCTCAGTTAAAAATTCCGAGGCGAACATCGGCAGCGCGACGAATATGCCGACGACTCCGAGCAACGCAGCTCCGACAGAGAGCGCCGTCTCAAGCGGCGTTATCTTCTCCTCTTCGCCTAAGCTTATATCCGCAGACATCGAAAGAGCGCGCATACCGACCCGCATCATCTCGACCATCGTCGCAAATCCCCGAACGACGGGATATTTCCATATTCCTCTTTTAATCCATTCTGAGCCGAGCCACGACTTCAGGAATATTTTCCCGCCCGGCTCGCGGACGGCGAGTCCCCAGTGCTCCGGCCCTTTCATCAGCACGCCTTCGACGACCGCCTGTCCGCCGACCGGTATCCTCTTTGGCGCGGCTTCGGCGAAGGCGGAAATTATAAAATGGAAGGTGCGGCACGCGAAGGTCATTCGGAAAGCATCTGCTCCATATCTTTATAGGGATTTCCGCAGGGGTGCGCCTCGGCGCATTTTCCACCCGTCACGCACGAGGGCCCAGCGACGTCGAAAAGCTGCGGCGCGGCGGCCCTGGCCTCGCGCAGCATTCCGCGCGCAGTTTCTCGTATCTCCCATTGCGCCCTGCGGCACAGCCTCAGAGCGAAGAAATGATGCAGCTCGCGCGCGTTCATCGTGACGACGAGGCGCGTTTCAAAACCATGCGGCAGTATGAAGCGCGCGTCTTCGCGCGGCACGCCGAGGGCTACAAGTTTCTGATAGGTCTCGAACGCTGCTTCAGCCTGCCGCTCAAAGAGAGCTTGCGCTTCTGCATTCTCCGCCACTGTGGGCGGCACTATGCAGCAGTTGCCTTTCATCTCGACATAGCGCTGGCTCTGCTGCGAATAGCTCGCGACCCTGTGGCGCACCAGCTGGTGCGTGGCGACGCGGCTGAGCCCTTCTATTGCAAAGGTGAACGCGGCATGCTCAAACGGCGAAAAATGTCCAGCCTTTCGCAGCATCGCGAGGAACGACGCCGTTTTCCCATCGTCGAGGCCGTCCAGTATCTCGGCGGCTCCCGACGGGCTGTAGCATATCTTCGCAGCGGCCGCTACGACCTTGTCGGCGTCCGGCGTGGACGCAATCAGCTTCACATATACGGACATCGTTTCACCTTCTCCTTTGTCTTGCCGGGCTGAAAAGATAAGAAAAGAGGGGAGTCCGCAAAGCGCGCTCCCCCCTTTTCGATAAAAAAGCTATTCGGCGGTCTCTTTGGCGCTCTTCTGGCCGTAGTTCACGCCGGCATACTTCTGACGGAACTTCTCAAGGCGTCCGGCTTCGATCACGCGGCCTTTTTTGCCGGTGTAGAAGGGGTGGCAAGCGCTGCAAACGGAAACTCTCATGTCGCCCACCGTCGACCTCGTTTCAAATGTATTGCCGCAGGCGCAGGTCACCTTGCAGACTTCGTATTTCGGATGAATACCCTTTTTCAACTGTCGCACCTCCAGATGTACTAAGTACGTCTAACATACAGCAAAGCATTATATTCCACTTTCCCCGAGCGCGCAAGACTGGAACATACGTTTCGCTTCGGCGAAGCATCCAGCGCGCGCCCCTACTTTTATTATTATATATCTTTCAGCGAAATTCCGCTCTTCGGCTCAGCTTTGAGCGGCACGCTCAAAATATCTACGCCCTCCATCGTGTTCACAAGAAGCTCGCGCACGGCGTCCGCGTCTTTGCGCGCGCACTCGCAGACTATCGAGTCGTGGACCTGGAGGACTATACGCGCGCCGGGGAATTTTTCCGCAAGTGCAGCGTCAAGGCGGAAGAGCGCTATCTTAGCGATGTCCGCCGCGGTGCTCTGGATAGGCGTGTTGACGGCGACGCGGTTTATCGCGCCTGCACCGCGCCCCTCAGTCGTCGAGACCTCGGCGAGCGGGCGTATGCGCCCGAAGAGCGAGCGCGTATAGCCGCGCTTTTTCGCCTCGTTCGCGCTCTCCGTGATGTAATTTTTCACGCTCGGCAGGACGCTGAAATACCTATCCACAATCTGCTGCGCCGCCGGGCGCGGCACGCCGAGGCGCTGCGCAAGGCCGAAGGCGCTCATTCCATAGAGCAGGCCGAAGTTGACGACCTTCGCGAAACGTCGCTGCTCCGGCGTTATCTGCTCGGGCGGCAGGCCGAAGACCCACGAAGCCGTTTCAAGGTGGATGTCGCTTCCGTCGTGGAAGGCGCGGATGAGCTTTTCCTCCTCCGTCAGCTCGGCAAGGACGCGCAGCTCTATCTGCGAATAGTCCGCTGCGACGAATACCCCGTCCTCATCGCGCGGCGTGAAGCACGAGCGGAAATGGTCGGCCCATTCGCCGAAAACAGGCATATTCTGGACGTTCGGGTCTCGGCTCGCGAGCCTGCCGGTCCCGGTCGCGAGGTGGTCGAAGGTCGAATGAACCACTCCGCCGCCGTCGCGCGAATATTTTATAAAAGGCTGCACGAACGCGGAGGATACCTTCGATTCTTCCCTGTGCTTTATCAGCATTTTAGGCACGGCGCAGAGCGGCTCCGGCAGCTTCGCGAGCTCTTCGAGCACCTCTATGCTCGTCGAGTACGCGCCGCCGCCCTTCGTCGTCTTTATCGGCGGCAGCATAAGTCTGCCAAATAGCAGCTCTCCCACCTGCTTCGGCGACGCGAGGTTTATTTCTTCGCCTATGTATTCCTTTATATCGGCCTCACACTTCGCAATGCTTTCCGACAGCTCCGTGCCGAGCGTTTCGAGCTTCGCGCCGTCGGCGTGCATTCCGATTATGTGCATCCTGGCAAGCGCAGCGGCGAGCGGCATGTCTATCTCGTCCATGACCTTAGCGAGTCCGTATTTTTCGATCCCGTGCGAAAGCGCGTCCCTGTACCGGAAAAGGCGCATTGCGAGGCCCAGCCCGGCCTTTACCGGCTCGCCAAAGCTTTTCTCCATTCCAGCCGCGCCGCCGCGATCAGGGTGGAGCAGATAGTGCGCCGTCTCGACGTCGTAGACACGCCCGCGCTCCGGCAGCGGGAAGTCGGGATATTCGCTCATGATTTCGCGGTAGCCGCAGAGCAGCAGCTCCCCGCGCTTAGTCCACTCGCGGAACAACGCGCGTTCATGCTCGCCGCGGCCGTCGAACGAAGCGAACTTGCCTTCTGCCGATGCGGCGAAGAAACGCGGCGCTCCGTCTATGACGGCCGGAGAAAGAGCTATCTCTTCCGCTTCGAGCAGCTTTTCCAGCTCAGTCTCTTCTCCGGTCAACTCGGAGGCCTCAACAGCAACTTCCGCCGTCGCAGTCTCGGCTTCGCCGGCGAAGCGCGCGTAAATTTTTTTCAGTCCCAGCCGGGAGCAGAGCGCGAACAGATCGTTCATGTCCGGCTCCTTCGGCGTCAGCTCGTCCTCAGGCGCGGGCTCCGTGTCCTGCGGCACAACGAGGACGCGGCTCATGAAGGCCGCTTCGCGTCCCGCTTCTAGCTTGCCGCGCCGCGCCTTCGGAACGCTTTCGAGGTTTTCGTAAATATTCTCAAGCCGCCCGAACTTACCGACGAGGTCGAGCGCCGTCTTCTCCCCTATACCCGGCACGCCGGGGATATTGTCGACCGAGTCTCCGAGCAGCGCCAGGTAGTCAGCCATCAACGGCGGCTCAAACCCATATTTTTCGCGGAAGACCTCGCAGTCGTAGAGAGTAAAGTCCGTCACGCCGCGCGACGGCCTTATTACTGAGATTCCGTCGCCTATCGTCTGAAACAGGTCTTTGTCCGCCGATAGAATCTTTACGTCCCATCCGGAGGCCGCGCTGGCCTTTGCGGTTGAGACGATGTAGTCGTCGGCCTCCACACCGTCGCGCGAAAATACCGGAAACCCCATAGCCCGGCACAGCTCTATAATGAGCGGCATCTGCACCTTGAAGTTTTCGGGCGCCGGCTTGCGCGTCTGCTTGTACTCAGCGAACAGCTGATGTCTGCGCGTAGGCCCCTTCGGGTCGAAGAATATGCCGAGCCCCTCTGCTGGCCATTCGTCCAAGACCTTGAGCATCATGTTAAAAAATCCAAGCACGGCGTTCGTCGGCGTGCCGTCCTCTGCGGATAGCTCAGGCGGCAGAGCGTAGAATCCCCGGAAAGCGAGGCCGTGGCCGTCTATGAGAAGCAGTTCTTTTTTCATTTGACACATCCTTACTGTATTTAGGATATAATTGCTAATTGCGGCGCACGTTATGCGCCCGCCCGGTGCTTGGGTTTATAATACCCCAAAGTCAGCATTTAAGTGAATTTTACCGCGCGGCGCCGCGTATGGACTGCAAATAAAAATCTGGAGGAATACACAATGACCGACAAACCAAGAGTAAGATTCGCGCCGAGCCCAACGGGATCGCTGCATATCGGCGGCGCGCACACGGCCCTCTTCAACTGGCTGTACGCGCGCAGGAACGGAGGCTCGTTTATACTCCGCATAGAAGACACGGATATGGAACGCTCGACGAAGGAATACGAGCAGAGCATTCTCGACGGTATGCGCTGGATGGGACTCGACTGGGATGAAGGGCCCGACAAGGGCGGCGACTTCGGCCCGTACCGTCAGTCCGAGCGTATGCACCTCTACAAAAAATATGCGCAGCAGCTTCTCGACGAGGGTAAGGCCTACGAGAAGGACGGCGCTGTATTCTTCAAGGTCGTCCCCGGCAAAGAGCTGCGCTTCCGCGACGAAGTGTACGGCAACCTCGACTTCAAGAGCGAGAACGCATCGGTCAATCAGGACGGGACGATAAAGGACATCGTCATAATGAAACGCGACGGAATGCCCACATACAACTACGCCGTCGTCATCGACGACTACACTATGGGCGTCAATATGGTCATCCGCGGCGAAGACCACATCATTAACACGCCGAAACAGCTTCTTATCTACGATGCGTTGGGCTTCAAAGCTCCGGGCTTCGCGCATCTGCCCATGATTCTCGGTAAGGACAAGAAAAAGCTGTCGAAGCGCCAAGGCGCGACGAGCGTCTTTGAATACAACGACATGGGCTACCTGCCCGACGGCGTGTTCAACTTCCTCGCGCTTCTCGGTTGGTCGCCTAAGAACGGGCAGGAGATATTCTCGCGCGAGGAGGCCGTCGAGATGTTCGACATCTCGTCCGTCACGCGCAAGGCCGCCGTGCTCGACATGGACAAGCTCAACCATATAAACCAGGAGCAGATGAAGATAATGGACCCGATGAAGTTGCTGGCGGTCATCCGTCCGTTCTGGATTGAAATGGGCTTCGACCTCTCCGGCCTAAGTGACGAATACCTTGCCTCATCGCTCCACACGATGGGTGGACGCGGGCAGACGACTAAACAGCTTGCTGAATACAGCGACTACTTCGTTACGTTCGACGTAGTCAAAGCGCGCTACGACGCCTCTGAAATAACCGAAGAGACACGCGCGACCGTCAAGAAATTCTACAACGCTCTGCTCTCAGACTGCGCTGAATGGAAGGCAAACAAGATGGAGGAGTTCACGAAAGATTGGATAGCCGCCAACGACAGCACGATGAAAGTGGTCTGCATGCCCCTGCGCTGGGCGCTTACTGGACGCAAAGTCAGCCCCGGCGTATTTGAGGTCGCTGAGCAGCTTGGGCGCGACGAATGCCGCCGCAGACTCGAATACTATAACCTAGTCTAGCGCGCACAGTAATTGGAGCCGTCATAAAGTCATGGCAGATAAACAGACGCGCGAATCATTCGGAAGCCGCATAGGCTTCGTCATAGCCGCGGCAGGCTCGGCAGTCGGCCTCGGCAACCTTTGGAAATTTCCGTACCTCGCTGGGATGAACGGCGGCGCGGCGTTCCTCTTCATATACATCGTCATCGTGCTATGCATAGGCGTGACGGCGATGATGTGCGAAGTCGTCGTCGGACGCATGGGAGGGCTCAACGCCGCTGACTCATTCGAGAAACTCGGCGGTAAGCGCTGGAAGCCGGTCGGATGGTCAGGTATCGCCTGCGCTTTCGTTATACTCTCGTACTATGCGGTCATAGGAGGATGGATAATCCGCTACATGCTCCACTCCTTCACAGGGCTCATAGAGCTCGCAGCCCAGGGCAAGAGCGCGGAGGTATTCAGCGTGTTCGTGTCCAATACAGGCGAGGTCGTCTTCTATCAGGCACTTTTCCTCGTCATAACTGCGTCGCTCGTCTTGATGGGCGTCAAAAACGGCATAGAAAAGAGCTGCAAGATAATGATGCCGATGCTCTTCATCGCGATGCTTATACTGATCGCACGATCTGTAACGCTGCCAGGAGCCGTAAAGGGAATAGAGTTCTACCTCTACCCAGACTTTTCTAAAGTAACGCCGCAGACAGTGCTTGCTGCGCTCGGGCAGGGCTTCTTCTCTCTGTCGCTAGGCGCGGGCGCGATACTGATCTACGGCAGCTACCTGCCAAAGACGGCGAACATTATCAAATCGGTGCGACAAATATGCCTAATCGACACGGCCGTCGCGTTTCTCGCGGGGCTTATGGTGTTTCCAGCCGTCTTCGCTTTCAACGCGCCGCCCGAAGCAGGCCCTGGCCTAACCTTTATAACTTTGCCGGGACTCTTCGCACAAATGCCGGGAGGCATGATATTCTCTGCTATATTCTTCGTCCTATTCTTCCTCGCGGCACTCACCTCGTCTATCTCGCTGCTCGAAGCGTCGACCGGATACCTCATCGACCACGGCGTAAAGCGCACACACGCTACGCTGATCATGACGCTGCTGATATTCTTAGTCGGACTGCCATCCGCGTTGTCGCTTGCCGGGGGGCTCAAAATCGGCAGCCGCGACTTCATCGATGCCGCCGGATACCTAACAGACAGCATCATGATGCCGCTAGCCTCGATGTTCTGCTGCCTCTTTGCAGGCTGGAGCCTCAAGGACGAGAAGCTGAAGGCCGAACTCACAAACAACGGCACAATAAACTTCCCAACCTACGGTCTCTGGAAAATAATGATGAAGGTCATAACCCCCGCCGCAATCCTTTGCATCTTTGCGACGGGACTGAAGTGGTAACAAAGGCGCGACATCATAGACAAACACAAAATTTCAAGAGGCCGGCTGAATCACAGCCGGCCTCTATCGTCATTTAGGATGGTTGAATATAGGGTAATAAGCATATCATATAATGAGTACAAGATATAAAAAAGGGTTTTCGGCACGGTTCCGAAAACCCTTGATATAACTGGTGGAGCTGAGGCGATTTGAACGCCCGACCCCTTCCGTGCGAGGGAAGTGCTCTCCCGCTGAGCTACAGCCCCATTATGCGAGAATTTTGGAGCGGAAAACGGGACTCGAACCCGCGACCTACGGCTTGGAAGGCCATCGCTCTACCAGCTGAGCTATTTCCGCCCGCAACGCAGAGTATATTATCACCCATGCACGTAATCGTCAAGCAAAAATTTGGCTTCTTTATCCACCTCATATCCGCCCGACGTGCGCACAGAGCGAGGCGGATGTTGGGCGTTTTCTCTCTGCAAACGCGCGGAGCGCTGCACGTTTGACGCCTGCCGTCATACTGCGCGCCGCAGCGATGCGTGGATTCATGCTTCTGTATTTCGCTGCGAGCCGATCCAGTTTAGCCTAGCCTCCGGCCGCCCTCACGAGGCGGTCTTTGAGCGCCCGTCCTATGCCGCGTTCTTCCGGGATTTCGGCGTAGATTGTGGAGATGCCGCTCTTTTCGAGCGCGCGCATCGCGCGGAAGAGCTCTCGTGCGTATTCTGCGTCGTCGCGGAATTTTACTTTTTTCGCGGGGCTGCCAGCCGGCTCGGAGACTCCCATCCACGCCCAGTTTTCAGCGTCGGCCGGGATTTCGCCCGGTGCTGCCAGGATCAAAGGTACGTTAGGCGCGTAGTGGCGGTATCGCGTACCAGGAGAGCGTTTTATTATCGTCTGATCCTGCGGCATGAGCACCTCTTCGCCAAGCTCGGCCTCTATGTCCTCTTTAGCTAGGCCGCCCGGGCGCAGGAGGACGGCGTGCGCGCCTGTCATGTCTATGACGGTAGACTCTACGCCGAAACGCGTCTCTCCTCCGTCTATGACTAGCGGGATCTTGTCACCGACGTCGCGACGTACCGTTTCGGCGTCAGTCGGGCTGGGACGCCCGCTGATGTTTGCGCTCGGCGCGGCTATCGGCAGGTCCGAGAATTTTATCAGCGCAAGCGCTATCGGCGCGTCGGGCATGCGCACTGCCGCCGTCGGCAGGCCGCCGCGCGTTCGCGAGGGAATTACGTCCTTCGCTGGAAGAACTATCGAGAGCGGCCCGGGCCAGAATTTTTCCATGAGCATGCGAGCGCGCCAGTTGAGCTCTATGAGTTCTTCCGTCATTTCTATCGACGAGACGTGAAGGATCAGTGGGTTGTCTGACGGACGCCCCTTCGTCTCGTATATGCGGCGCACGGCGTCAGAGTCGAGCGCGTTCGCGCCAAGGCCGTAGACCGTTTCGGTCGGGAACGCGACTAATCCGCCGGATTTGATGATTTCCGCGCCGCGGCGCACGATTTCAAGCTGTTCCGCAGAAAGAGTTTTTATCTTCAATTCTACTCTTTCGTCTATGTCTGCGAGCCGCTCCGCGGGTTCAAATTCCATCCTCTCCGCCATCTTTGCCGAGTCCCTGCCGTCAGTCATTGAGATACGCGCCTTCCATGAAGTTTTCCATAAAATTATGCCTGAAGGCCGGGAAGCGGCCTTCGATTATCGCACGGCGCGCCTCCTTGACGAGGTTGACCAGGAAGTAAAGGTTGTGCCAGCTGCACAGCCGCGCGGCAAGTATCTCGCCGGCCATGTAGAGGTGGCGCAGGTAGGCGCGCGTGAAGTTGCGGCAGACGTAGCAGCCGCACTGCGGGTCTACCGGCGTGAAGTCGCGCGCGAAAGCGAGGTTCTTGATGTTCATTTTGCCGAAGCGCGTCAGCAGCTGCCCGTTGCGCCCGTTGCGCGTAGGCATGACGCAGTCGAACATATCTATGCCGCGCGCTATACCTTCGACTAAATTAGTCGGGAAGCCGACGCCCATGAGGTAGCGCGGTTTGTTATGCGGCATGTGCGGGTTCAGCGCGTCTAGTACGCGGTACATCTCCGCGTGGCTTTCGCCGACCGAAAGGCCGCCGATGCCGTAGCCGGGGAAGTTTATCTCTTCCAGCCGCTCTATGCACTCGATTCTCTGCTCTTCGTATAGCGCGCCCTGCACTATACCGAAGAGCGCTTGATCGGGACGGCTGTGAAATTCGCGGCAGCGGCGCGCCCAGCGTATCGTGCGCTCCATCGCCTCGCGCGAATATTCAGGCGTGGTCGGCAGCGAAACGCATTCGTCGAAGGCCATAGCTATGTCGCCTCCCAGCTTCTGCTGTATCGTCATGGAGTCCTCGGGGCGCATGAAATGGCGGCTGCCGTCTATGTGCGAGCGGAATTCGACTCCGTCGTCGCCGATTTTGTTGAGCTTCGCGAGCGAGAATACCTGAAAGCCGCCGCTGTCGGTCAGTATAGGGCGCTTCCAATTCATGAAGCGGTGCAGACCGCCAGCCTCCTCGACCAAATCTTCGCCGGGGCGCATGTGCAGGTGGTAGGTGTTGCCGAGTATTATCTGCGCGCCTAGACCTTCGAGCTCGTCCGGCGTCATCGTCTTGACTGTCGCCTGCGTGCCCACCGGCATGAACACCGGCGTTTCGACGACTCCGTGCGGCGTGACGAACTCTCCTGCGCGCGCGCCGGTCTCGGGGCATCTGGCTACAAGTCTGTACTCAAACATTATGCGCCTCCATAGCGAACACTTTCTCGACGTTCTCCTTCACTGCCGCTGCGAACGCGTCCATAGATACGCCCTTAAGCATCGAAACGTATTCGTAGACTTCGCGGACGTGGAACGGCTCGTTTGTCTTACCGCGAAAGCCCTGCGGCGCAAGGTAGGGCGAGTCCGTCTCGCAAAGAATCCTGTCGAGCGGCACAGCCATCGCGACCTCGCGCAGCGCCGTATTCTTCGGGTAAGTCACTGGCCCGGCAAACGAAATATAGAATCCCAACTCGAGCGCCGCCTCGGCGTCGCTCATGGAGCCGGAGAAGCAATGTATAACTCCGCCTATTTTATCCGCGCCGTGCTCGCGCAGTATCGCGAGCAGCTCGCCGTTGGCGTCTCCTTCGCTTCTTTCCTTCGCGTCGCGCACGTGGATGACGACAGGCTTTTTAATCTCTTTAGCAAGCTCGAGCTGTTCGCGCAGTACGCGGCGCTGCGCATCACGCGGCGAGATGTCGTAGAAATAATCGAGCCCTATCTCCCCCACCGCGACTACGCGCGGCTCGCGCGCGAGTTCGCGGATTTCGTCGAGATACGACGGAGCTACCGCGGCGGCTTCGTGAGGATGGACGCCGGCGAGCGCGTAGATCTCCGGCCCCTCCGTACTGACGCGCGCAAGCTCCGCGGCCTCGCGGCTCGTCGCAACGTCCGCAGAGGCGAAGATCATGCGCTTCACCTCCGTGCCTGCCGCGCGCACGAAGACTCCTTCAAGTCCGTCTGGATAATATTCTTTATTCAGATGACAATGGCTGTCGACTAAAAACATTGCAAAAATTCCCTTTCGCCGCAAAATTTATATCAGCCGTAACATTATACATCATTGAAGGTTAGGGCGCGCTCAAAGCGACAATAGCCTTCGCCCCATCACAAGCCTGACCGACGCAAATCCGTGCGCAGCGGCGGAATTAACGACACTCCGACATAAAAAGGCTCCGCCACCATACGCGCCGGAGCCTTTTGTATACCGTCCTCTTCCTGCGTCGCAGGGGCTGTGGATTTACCCTAGCGTTACGCCGCCTGCGGCACTTTCGTCTGATACTTAGCCAGCACGTGCTTCTTGACCCAGATGAAGCAGACGAGGTGCGCGCCGAAAGTCAAGGCCCATGAGACGGGGTAGGATAGGTAGACCGTTATGACGGAGTGGAAGGCCGGGATTGAAAGCAGGCCGACTACCCAGATTACGCGGAAGACGCATACGCCTAGGAGCGTGACTACCGTCGGAAGCACGGAGTAGCCGATGCCGCGCATGACGCCGCCGGTGACTTCCATAAGGCCGCAGAGAGCGTAGGTCATGATGATGACGCGCAGCCTTTCGATGCCGACAGCCTTGACGGCTTCGCTCGACGTGTAAATTCCGAGCAGCTGGTGGCTGAATATTATGACGGCAAGGCCGAATATAAGACCGACGGCGACGCTGCATATCATGCCTGTCTTGAGCACCTTATAGACGCGGTCGACCTTGCCTGCGCCCATGTTCTGGCTAGTAAATGATATCGTCGCCTGGTAGAAAGCCTCCATGGAGAAATACACGAAGGTCTCGATGTTGTCTGATGCGCTGCTGCCGGCCATGACGGCGGCGCCGAAGGTGTTTATCGACGATTGTATGACGACGTTGGAGAATGAGAAAAGAACGCCCTGGAGCCCCGCCGGAACGCCTATGCGCAGTATTTTCAGCAGATTGTCGAGGTCTATGCGCGCGCCCTTCAGCGATAGGCGCATAGGCCCGGCTTCGCGCGAGAGACAGCGCAGCACAAGCGACGCCGATACGCACTGCGATATGACGGTCGCTATCGCGACGCCGGCGACGTCGAGGCGCAGATAGATGACGAAAAAGAGGTTGAGTATGACGTTGATGACGCCGGCGACCGAAAGGTAGAACAGAGGCCGGCGCGTGTCGCCGCTAGCGCGCAGCACGGCGGCGCCGAAGTTGTAGATCATCATAGGCGTCATGCCGAAGAAGTATATTACAAGGTACAACGTCGCTAGGCCGAGGACCTCAGCCGGCGTGTGCATGAGCATGAGGATGTCGCGGGCAAAGACGACGCCGACTATAGTAAGGAACATTCCACTGACAATAGCGACTAATATCGACGTCGAGACGGCCTTGGATATTCCATCGTCGTTCTTCGAGCCGTAGTAGCGCGATACAAGGACGTTCGTACCTATCGAGACGCCGACGAAAAGGTTCGTCATGAGACCTATCAACGACGAGTTCGAGCCGACTGCGGCGAGTGAATTATCCCCCGCGAAGCGTCCCACGACGATGATGTCCGCGGCGTTGAACAGAAGCTGCAAAATACTGGTAAGCATGACAGGAACTGCAAACAGCAACATTTTGGGCATTATGCGCCCGCTGCACATGTTGATAGTATACTTCCGCCTGCTGTTTTTGTTCTGGTGAATCGACCTGGCACGTCCTCTGAACAGCAGCATTTTACCCGCTCCCGGTAAATATAATTTTCCGCCCGATGTGCGCGCACACTGGGTAAAGGTATTCTAACACCTTAAAGTGTTTTGGCAAGGTCCTGTGGACTTTTGTTAAAATTTCTTCACTGTGCGCTTTTTACATCCGCGCTCCCGCGGCACCTTCCGAAGTGCTGCATAAAGTCGATCAGAAAGGACGAAACAGTGACTGTGACGAGAGAGAATACGATACGGCTTACGTGAATGTACGAAAGCGAGAGCAAAAGCACCGCGACGTCGGTCATCAGGTAGGAGCGCGCGACGCGCCATTTAGTCAGGTGCGAGATAGTGAGCGCCAGCGCGTCGTCGCCGCCGCACGATCCGCCCCCGCGTATGACGAGGCCGACGCCGGCGCCCACAAAGAGGCCGCCGAGCAGCGCGGCGGCGAGAGGCATGCCGGACAAATCAGGAAGAAACGGCGGAAACTGTTCCCATATACTGAATAGCAGGGTAAGACTAGCCGTACTTGCGACGGAGAGAAAGAGGAAGCGCCCTCCTAGAAACTTAAAAGCGAAAATATAGCAGGCCGCGTCAAGCACAGGCGTCGCTATCGACGGCGAGAGGCCGAACCATCTGTTTGCAAGCAGGATAAGGCCGATGACGCCGCCTTCCGTGATGCCTGACTGCTGATGTATATTGTAGACCCCGAAGGACGAGACGGCCGTCCCGACCATTATGAAGGCGGCCTGCCGCAGCGATACAGACGCCGCGCAAGCGCGCAGCGCTTTTGAAATTCGAGCTATTTTCATCTTGAACATCCTAACTACCCCCTGTGAAGACAATATAAACTCTGGCATAATACTAAGGTCAAGCTGAGAATTTATGCATGGAGAGGCAAAATGAAGGATTATTACAAAATCAGCGAAATCTCAAAGTTATACGGCATTGGCGCTGACTCTCTGCGCTATTACGAGCGCGCGGGAATCATAACGCCGAAGCGCGGAGAAAACTGCTATCGCCTCTACAGCCTTAAGGACATTTACAAGCTGAGCGTGCTGCGCGACCTGATGGAGCTCGGCTTTTCAGTCGCGCAGGCGAAGGAGTACCTCGACGGGCAAAACATAGGCAAGACGCTCGCTCTTCTGCAACGCGAGAGCAACATGCTCTCGGAACGGCTGCAAGAGCTTAAACAGAAAAAAGAGCTAATCGAAGAACGCATCGCCGTGCTCTCGGCGGCGCGGACGATAAAGGAGGGCGAGACGACAGTCAAGAATCTGCCGGAGCGCAGCTGCGTCAGGATAAGCGAGCGCATAACGCGCGACGAAGAGATGGATTTCGTGATAAAGAAACTGCACATGGAACACGCCGACAAGATACGCGACCTCGGCAATCAGACGATAGGTGCGTTCTTTTCTGCCGAGGCTCTGGCCGCAGGGCGCGCGAACGTCTACGACTCAGTCTTCTTCGTTATCGATAGGCCGTGCAACGGCGGTTTTACGCTGCCAGCGGGGGAATATCTCTCGTACTTCTACCGCGGCGGCTACGCGCAGAACGCCGCGCGCGTGCGGGAACTGGCGGATTACGCGTCGGCGCACGGGTTTACCGCCGCCGGAGAGCCGTTCGAGCTGTACGAAATAGACAACAGGGACACGATGCTCGAAGAGGAGTTCCTCACCGAGATACAGCTGCGCGTGGAACGCGCAGCGCCGGATGAACTTTAGAAAAGTTCGTCAGTTGAAGGCGGAGCATAAACCCGCAGAACATTCAAGCGGACCTATCTCCGATTCCAGCCACGACGCGGCGGGATGGCGGCCCATGCCGAGCCATGCGGCGGTCTGAAGGTGCAGGCATTTCGGCGCACAGCATCCGCCGGCATAGTTTATGCCGCCTACGCCGCTCTCCGCCAGCACGGCGAGCATCGCGGGATTTTCGCGTGCAAGCGCGCGCTTGACATCGCCCGGTATCAGCGAGAAGCGCAGCGCAGCGTAATCGGCGTGGTAGCGCGCTATGTCGTCGGGCATTGATGCGAAGAGTTTTTCAAGCTCAGCTATTTTCTGCATGGATTCAAGTTCGCCGCAGCGGCGTTTGAGAAACGGACAGGTAAGCCAGAAGAGCGTAGGAAACGGTTTGTTGCCGCGAGAGAGCGGCGCGGAGACGACGGCCTGCGGGAAACCGAAGCGGCAACGCCGCGCGACGGCGAGGACGCCGGCTTCGCCGAAAGCGCGCCCTTTGTTCTGCACTGCAAGCGCCGCTGCGTCGCCGTCTTTCAAAGCGCTCCAAAAAGCCGGAGGAGAAATCCCCTCCGGCTTAAATTCAGCAGCCTCCGCCAATGTTATCTTCTTCCAGAGAAACTGTTGCCGCTGCGGCGCTTTGTTCCGCGCGGGTCTTTGCTTTTGCTGTTCAGGTCGGCGATCTTCTCGTCGCTGAACTTCATGAAGCCGGCGAGCTTTTTCTCGAAATCTTCCTCGCGGCGTGCCGGCGGACGGACTTCTCTCACTTGCATAGCCTTGATGGATAGGTCGATACGTCCCTTGTCGTCGATCTTGATGACCTTCGCCGTCACCGTCTGTCCCTGTTCGAGGACGTCCTCGACCTTCTTAACGTAGTTGTGGGAGAGCTCGGAGATATGGACCATCGCCTTCTGCCCAGACTCAAGCCTTACAAAAGCTCCGTACGGCGCGATGTGCTCCACCGTTCCGCTGACCGTTTCTCCCACGCTTACCGCAGGCGCCGCTGCAGCCGTCTTTTCTGCCATCTGTGGTTTTGACCTCCAAAAATATGTGTTTAAAAAAGCCGACAAAATTTTCTTCCGCCTCTTCGAGGCTACAAGGCGAATTTTATCATATTTTCGGCGTTTTGCGCCGTCATTCAGCTTTTAAGCGCGCGCTGCAAGGCCTCGTCGACACGTTCGGACTGGAACGGCTTCAGAAAGAAGTCGCACGTCCCCGCGCGCACCGCCTCTATCACAAGATCCTGCTGGTTCATAGCGCCAACGGTGACTATTTTAGCGTTCGGGTGCGCCGCCTTGATGGCCTTGAGCGCCGCAATTCCGTCCATCTTCGGCATGCTGATGTCGATAGTCGCCACGTCGGGCAGAAGCTCGTTGTACAGCCTTACTGCCTCTTCTCCGTCCTCCGCCTCGCCGACGACGTCGTAGCCGCACTTGACAAGGATATCTCTCAATATCATGCGCATGTGCACCGAATCGTCGGCTATCATCACTCTCGCCTTCATAGTTCAGTTTCCTCCCTCTCGGCTATTTCGCCGCTATGCCGAGCTCTTCTAAGAAGAGCGGGCTAAGTACCTTTATGTAAGTGCCCTTCATGCCGAGGCTGCGGCTTTCGATGATTCCCGCGCTTCCGAGCTTTCTCAGTGCATTGACTATGACGCTTCTCGTTACGCCGACGCGGTCCGCCACTTTGCTCGCTACGACGACGCCCTCCGGACCTCCGAGGTCTTCTATGATGTGGCGCACGGACTCGACCTCGGAGTATGAGAGGGCGCGCATCGCCATCTGCACGACGAGGCGCTCACGCCCGCGCTCTTCTATCGACTTGCCCCTGTCGTTGAGTATTTCGATGCCGACGACGGTCGATAGGTATTCCGCTAAGACTAGGTCGCGCGTGTCAAACGGATAGCCGAAGCGCGCAAGTATCAGAGTCCCCAGCCTGTCGCCCGCTCCGTTGATCGGCACCATGACGACGTGCTTGTTCGAGTACGCGCATGGCTGGTCTGCATAGGCGCAGAGGCCGTGATCAGTGTGGTTCAGCACAGATTCGTGTACTTGGTTTGCCTTCTCTACATACGAAGCCGGCATCGCTCCGTTCATAAGTATCTCCGCCATCAGCGGGCAGTCGTACTCGCTGGTCCATGCATATCCTAGGATGCGGCCTTCCTTATTGATTATGTAAGTGTTGGCGGCGGAAAGGTCGCACAGCAGACGCGCGAGCTTCGGGTAGTCCGGATTGCCGCGGTCCTTACGCGCCTGAAGCACGCGGCTCACGACGCGCGTCTTCTCAAGAAGGTCCTGCATTGCCGCTTCGTCCGTTATCTTCGGGCGGTTCTCAAAAAGTTCCCTCGGTGTGTTCATAAAAAATCGTCCTCCTTGACTTTTGCCTCTTATACTGGTTCCGAACTATCATCCTCTGACGCAAACGGATGAGCCGATGAATAGCTTTTTTTTATCTGCGACGGCGTTATTCTCAAATAGCGCTGCGTCGCCGCGATGCTGTCGTGACCGAGAAGATCCTGAACGACCTTGAGCGGCGCGCCGTTTTCAAGCATGTGGGTCGCGTAGCAATGGCGCAGAGTGTGCGGCGTGACTCCGTGAAGCCCCGCCCGGCGCGCGGCGCGCGTCACAATCCTGTCTACGGTCCTTACGGTGAGCCGCTCCGCGCCTTTCTTATCAGACGGGAATAGCGGCCCGCCGCCGTCTACGCATGTGATGTCGCGCCACTCTTCAAGCAGCTTCTGCGCCGGAACGCCGAATGGTGCAATCCGCTCTTTCGAGCCTTTGCCCATAACGCGCAATATCCGCTCGTCAAGCTCGACGTTCTCCCACTTGAGCCCGATTAGTTCCGATACGCGGAGCCCCGCGCCGTAGAGCAATTCAAGTACAAGCCTGTCGCGCCTGTATTGCTCTGAGTTTTCATCAGGTCCAAGCGTCAGAAGCTTGTCGACGTCGGCGTAGGATATCGCGCGCGGCAGTGCGTCAGGCTTTTTCGGCCCCTTCATGCCGGCTGATGGGTCGCTGGACGTCTTTCCGCTTTCGGCAAGCCACGACGTAAATCCCCGGACGGCAGAGAGCCTGCGCGACGCAGATGTCTTAGCCTCGCCGACGCCTATGATGCTGCTGAGGAATATCCTCACGGCGCGAGTGTCTATATCCGCGACGTCCGTTATTCCCTGTCCTTCGAGGTAATCTCTGAAATGCCGCAGGTCTACACGGTAGTTTATCCTCGTGTTATCAGACTTGCCTAGCGAGCGAAGATAGTCTATGTAGAGGTCGATGCATTCAGAAACATTATCCATCATGTCAGGTATTCTAGCAGGAAAATTGTAAATATCAAGGGAAATTTTAAGAAAATTCACAAGTAATCGTCAAATGTAAAAGATTCAGCAAAATGTCAATAGTTTGGAGCATGAATGAAAAAAGCCGGACTTCCTCATCCGGCTTTGAAATCTCCATAGATTTTGCTGCGAGCCGTCAATTCTACCCGCGGAAGAGAACGGCGCGTTCCTCAATAAATTTTTCTAGCGCTTCGAGCGAGCGGCGCGCATAGGCCTCGCAGCGCTCTGTGCGCCGGCGTATCTTTTTTTTGCCGAGGCGCGGGAAGATGCCGAGGTTGACGTTCATCGGCTGGAAACTTTCAGGAATCGCGGTTTTTAAGTAGTTCAGCAGCGAGCCGACGGCAGTCTCTTTCGGGAACTCCGGCATGTCTTCGCCAGCGAGCTGCGCGTAGGCAAATACAGCGGCGGCAAGTCCCATCGCCGTGCTTTCGAGATAGCCTTCTACGCCCGAGGCCTGCCCTGCTATGTAGAGCGCCTCGCGTCCTTTGAAGCGCAGGAAGCCGTCTAGTACGCGCGGCGCACAGACGAAGAGGTTTCTGTGCATCACTCCCTTGCGCACGAACTCCGCGTTCTTCAGCGCGGGGATGAGGCGGAAGACGCGCTCCTGCTCACCCCACTTTAGATTAGTCTGAAAGCCGACTATGTTGAAGAGCGTCCCTTCTGTGTTGTCCTGGCGCAGCTGCACGACGGCGTACGGCGTTTCCCCAGCGTTTGCGGCCTCGAAGCCTACGGGGCGCAGCGGGCCGAAGAGCAGCGTCTGCTCGCCGCGTTTCGCTATGACCTCGACGGGCAGGCAGCCGTCGAAGTGGCGCATCTGCTCCTCCTCGAAATCATGGCGCGGCGCGGTCTCCGCGTTCACAAGCTCGCGCCAAAAAGTTTTATATTCGTCTTCGTCCATCGGACAGTTGATATAATCGCCCTCGTCGCCGTAGCGGTTGGCCTTGAAGGCCTTCGTCATGTCGACGGTCGAGACGTCCACTATAGGCGCGACGGCGTCGTAGAAATATAGGAACTCCTCCCCTGTCAGAGAAGCCAGTTTCTTGGCCATAGCAGCACTTGTCAGAGGCCCAGTGGCAATTATGGCGGGCTCTTCTGGAAGCTCCGTAAGTTCCTCGCGCACCAGCTCGATATTCGGATGGTTTGTAATTTTTTCGTCTATCATCGCCGCGAAACGTTCGCGGTCCACAGCGAGCGCGTTGCCGGCTGGAACACGCGAGCTCTCTGCGCATTCCATTATAAGGCTGCCCATGCGCGAAAGTTCGGCTTTGAGGATGCCCGCGGTCGTCGTCGTCTTTTCTCCGCCGAGCGAGTTGCTGCATACGAGCTCGCCCAGCAGCCCAGTCTCGTGCGCCGGCGTCATCTTGTTAGGGCGCATTTCCCAAAGGCGTACCTTGACGCCGCGGCGCGCAAGCTGCCACGCCGCCTCGGAGCCGGAGAGCCCGCCTCCGGCGACGGTGACGGTCTTACATATCTGTGACATCGTCCGCCACCTCCGTCTCGCCGGCGTTCTTCTCGTTCTCTTCCTTGCCTGGCTTCTTCCACGTCACATAGTCGCAGTCCGGGTAGCGGTTGCAGCCGTAAAAAAAGCGTCCCGCCATCTTGCCCTTAGTCGCCTTGCGCCGTATCAGCTCGCCCTCGCCGCATTTCGGGCATTTGATGCCCGTGCTCTTGACGATCTTGCGCGTGTAACGACACTCCGGATAGCCTGTGCAGGCTATGAACTCGCCGAAGCGCCCGCGCTTTATCACGAGATCGCGCCCGCACTCCGGACACTTCTCGCCTATAAGCTCCGGCTCAGGCCTCATGCTTTCGCCATGCGCAGCCACTTCATCCACAGCGGGCTTGAAACCCTTCCAGAAGTCCGCCATTAGCTTCTTCCACTCAATGTCGCCGGACTCGACCTGGTCGAGCTCCTTTTCCATCTCCGCCGTAAAACCTACGTTGATTAGTGTCGGGAAGTATTTGACCAAGAAGTTGTTAACGAGCCGTCCGAGCTTAGTCGGGTTCAGCCGTTTGTCCTCCTCGCCGCGATCCACGTAGCAGCGAGCGAAGAGTGTCTCTATTATTGTAGCGTAGGTCGACGGGCGGCCTATGCCTTTCTCTTCTAGAACCTTGACGAGCCCGGCCTCCGTGTACTGCGGCTGAGGCTGCGTGAATTTCTGTTCTTTTTCTATGCCGTCTATGTTGAGCGTCTCGCCCTTGACGGCCGGCTCTATAGTCACGTCTTTTATGCCGAGCGGGTAGACCTTGCCCCAACCGTCGAAGGTAACGACGACGCCGGACTGCTTCATCTGGTAGCCTGCGGAGCTGCATAGAAGGTTCGTGCGCGCAACGGCGGCGTCCTTCATCTGGCTCGCTATGAAACGGCTCCATATCAGCTCGTAGAGCTTGTACTGTTCCGGCGTGAGGTAGGGCTTCACAGACTCCGGCGTCAGAGAAGCGTCGGTCGCGCGTATCGCCTCGTGCGCGTCCTGCGCTTTGCCCCTAGGCGTGTATTCGTTCGGCGACGCCGGCAGGTACGCCTCGCCGAAGTTCTCGCGTATGAAGGCGCGCGAGGCTTCGAGCGCTTCGGGCGCGAGGCGCAGGCTGTCGGTGCGCATATAGGTTATGAGCCCGGTAGGGCCGCGTCCTGGAATTTCCACTCCTTCATAGAGCGCCTGCGCTATGCGCATCGTGCGGCGCGGCGCGAAACCGCAGCGGCGCGAGGCCTCCTGCTGGAGCGTGCTCGTCTTGAATGGCGGGTTCGGCTGGCGCTTGCTCTCTTTTGTGGCGAATTCGTCGACGACGAGCCGCCCCGCACGTATTGCAGCCTCTGCCTTGTCGGCCTCTTCCTTACTGCTTATCGTTATTGGCTTGCCCTCAAATTTTTCTACGCGGAGCTTATAGCCGCGCTTCGCATCTAGACTCGAAGCCGCGACGTCGAGCAGCCAATATTCTTCCGGGATGAAGCGCTCTATCTCTTCCTGGCGCTCGCAGACAATGCGCAGCGCGACGGACTGCACGCGCCCGGCGGATAATCCGCGCTGCACTTTGTACCAGAGCAGTGGGCTGAGCTCGTAGCCAACGAGGCGGTCAAGCACTCGGCGCGCCTGCTGGGCTTCGACTAGGTTCATGTTTATCACGTCTGGCTCAGCTATCGCGCTTTTAACGCCGTGGCTGGTGATTTCGTGCATCCTTATGCGGCACCGCTTGTTCGTGTCGATGTCGAGCAGAGTCGCGAGGTGCCACGCAATCGCCTCTCCTTCACGGTCGGGGTCGGAGGCGAGCAGCGTTCCTGCGCTTGCCGACGACGCGCCTTTAAGCGTTTTTATGAGTTCGGCTTTGCCGCGCACCTGTATGTACTCCGGCTCGAAGCTGTTTTCGATGTCTATCGCCATGCGTCCCTTCGGGAGGTCGCGCACGTGCCCTATGCTGGCGAGTACGCGATATTTCGGGCCGAGTATCTTTTCGAGCGTCTTGGCCTTCGCTGGGGATTCGACTATGACGAGCGTCTTTCCCTCGTACTGCGAAAATTTCTGGAGCTTCGCGGACGTTTTCGGCGACGCCTTCTTCGCAGGAGCTTTTTTTGCAGTCGCGGACTTCTCCATCTTTTCAGCGGAGCTCTTCGCCGCGCTCTTTTTTGCGGCAGTTTCTTTTTTCGCGGCTGGTTTCTTCGTCGCAGCGGCGCTCTTTGTCGTTTTCTTCGCGGGAGCTTTTTTTGCCGCGCTCGTTTTAGTTTCGCCGGTCGCCGCCGCTTCCTCAGCGGCTTTTTTCCTGACGGCCATCGCAGCCACACCTCTCTTTTATAAATTACCCTTTACGCCGTACCGTCCAGCCGAGTGCATACAAACGAGCCCCTTCGCGGACATGAGCGTGATATTTTTCAAAATGTCAGCGGCGCTCATTTTAACGGCAACAGATATATTGTCAATCGTTTTATCGCCGTTCGCCGCAAGATAGTCAAGAATTTTCCTTTCCTCATCGCTGAGGGATTCTGAGTGGTCTTCGTGGCGCGCTTCGCCTTCATCCTCCGCGATTCGAACGCCGTAGGAAGAAAAGAAAGTCTTTTCGTTTATATATGGATACGCGCCGTCGTAGATAAGCGCGTTCGTCCCCTCCGCGTTCGCGTCGAAGATGCGTCCGGGCACGGCCCATACTTCGCGCCCTAGTTCGAGCGCGAGCCGCGCCGTTATCATAGAGCCGCTTTTGAGCGGCGCTTCGACGACTATTACCTTTTCCGCGAGCGCCGCGACTATGCGGTTGCGCTGCGGGAAATGCCACGGGTCGCCGCCAGCGCCTATCGGGAATTCCGTGACGAGCGCGCCACGGTCGCAGATTTTCTCGAAGAGAGCGCGGTTCGACGCGGGATAGGCGACGTCTATGCCTGTGCCCATCACGGCGAAGGTTATGCCGCAGGCTTCCGCGCAGGCGGACTGCGACTCACAGTCCACACCGAAAGCTCCGCCGCTGACGAGCGCCACTCCGTAACGCGCGCAGGCTCCGCCTATCGCGCGCGCGACGTTTTTGCCGTAGAGGCTAGCGCGGCGGGTGCCGACGACCGCGACGCATTTGCCCGCAGTGTTGAGCCGTCCTCGGACGTAGAGCACAAGCGGAGCGTCTCGCAGGTCGAGCAGGCGGGCGGGGTAATCTTCGCCGTCTATCGTAATTACGCGCACCCCGAGCTTTTCCGCGCGCTCGGCTTCCTTTTCCGGCCACGCGCGGGACTCGGCTTCGCGTATGCGCGCGAGCTGCTTTTCGGTGAAAACCGTCGCCGCGGCGTCGATCTTTGTGGGATTCCACAGCTCACGGAACGAAACGCCCAGCGCCGCAAATTTAGCCAGCGCCTGCGAGTTCGCGTTTGCGTAATTGAGGAGCAGCAGGAACTTCAGCCGTTCATCCACGAAGTGGCCTCCCCTTCTCTGTACCCCGCCGCCTCGGCGACGTGATGCACCTCTATCCTCGGCGCGCCCTCGAGGTCCGCTATTGTGCGCGCGACGCGCAGCACACGCGACAGGCCGCGTCCCGATAGTTTGACGCGCTTGAGCGTATCGAGTATGAAGGCGCGCACCTCTGGCTTCATCGATGCGTTGCGCCGCAGGAATTTTTCGGGAATTTCGGAATTATACGTGAAGCCGAAGGGATTCCACCGCTTGCGCTGTATATCGCGCGCCGCGGCGACGCGCGCGCGCACCTGCGCGCTCGTCTCCCCTCCGCTTTCGCCGAGCGATACGAGCTCCTCGGGCGTGAGCCGCGGCACCGGGATGTGAAGGTCTATCCTGTCGAGTATCGGCCCGGAGAGTTTGCGGCGATAGCGCTCAAGCGAGGCGGCGCTGCATATGCATTTCTGCTCAGGGTCGCCCGCGTAGCCGCAGGGGCACGGGTTGCAGGCCGCGACGACGAGCGCCTTCGCAGGGTACGTGGCGCTGCCCGAGACGCGGCTGACCGTTATCGAGCCGTCCTCGAGCGGCTGGCGCAGCGCCTCAATCACGTCGCGCTGAAACTCCGGGAACTCGTCGAGGAAGAGCACGCCGCGTGAGGCGAGGCTTATCTCTCCGGGGCGCAGCCACGAACCGCCGCCGCATATCGCCGCGGTCGTCGCCATGTGGTGGACGGCGCGGAACGGGCGCTCGCGGCTCAGCGCGAAGGGCAGGCCGGCCGTGCTGCGCAGCATCATGACCTCCATCAGCTCGTCGTCGGAGAGCGGAGGCAGTATGCCTTTCAGCGCCTTTGCGAGCATCGTCTTGCCCGAGCCCGGCGAGCCGATGAAGAGTATATTGTGATGGCCTGCGGCGGCTATTTCGAGCGCGCGCTTCGCTGCGGCCTGCCCCTTTATTTCGGAGAAATCGGGGTCCGCAACTGGCTCGGCGCATTCTATTTCGCGTTTTTCTATCATCTCAAGGGATTTCTCGCCGCGCAGGTGCATGACGAGGCTTTGAATGTCCGGCACGCTCCACGCGCGGACGCCCTCGACTATAGAGACTTCGGCGGCGTTTTCGGACGGCACGAAGAGCTCCATGCCGTTCTCGCGAGCGAAAAAAGCGGCCGGCACGGCGCCGCGCACGCCGCGAAGCCTGCCGTCGAGCGCAAGCTCTCCGATGTAGAGCGCGGGACGCTCTGCGTGCACGCGCCCGGCTTTTTCGGCGAGCGCGACGGCTATCGGCAGGTCGAGCATCGCGCCTTCCTTCGGCAAATCCGCGGGCGCGAGATTGACCGAGACGCGCCCGCGCAGAAGAACGTTCACCGTGCGAAGCGCCGCGCGCACGCGCTCACGCGCCTCTTTGACCGCCGTGTCCGGCAGGCCGACGACGGTGAAGGTCGGCATCCCGCCGATGATTTCGGCCTCTACCTCTACTGCGGCCCCCTTCATGCCGCGAAGCGTAAGCCCCGCTACGTTCATCATATTACCGGCTCCGTTATGTTTTTTATGAGCTCTATATTCATTTCGCCGCCGTCGTACAAAGTTACGGCTACGAGGTCGATGCGCCAGAAACCAAGGTAATTCGCGTTCTGCGTCCAGAGCTCGGCAGCGCGCGTAAGCCTCTCAAGCTTGACGGGGCCGACTGTGTCCTCAGGCGCGGCTACGGGGTTCGCGCGGCGCGCGCGCACTTCCGCGAAGACGAGCTCGTCTCCGTCGCGCGCGATGATGTCTATCTCGCAGTGTCCGACGCGGACGTTTCTGTCAAGTATCTCATAGCCGAGCCCCGCTAGATAGCGTGCTGCTGCTTCTTCAGCTGCGGCGCCGAAAACTAGATGCGCCGGCCGCCCGGCCGTTTCGCTCTGCCGTTCCGTAATGCGCCGCTCGCCTCCAGCTTCGCGCTCGGCCGATTTTTCAAGCGCGCGCATGACTTTCGCGTTAATCTTCATCGCCGCCCGCCCCTCTGAAGGAAAGCCGGTGGACCGGCGACGGCCCGTATTCGGCGACGAGCGCGCGATGCAGCGCGCTGGGATACCCCTTGTGCTTAGCAAATTGGTACTGAGGATAAATTTTATCGAGCGACTCCATCACGCGGTCGCGCAGCACCTTCGCGGCGATCGAAGCCGCGGCTATGGCCGGCACGCGCGAGTCGCCCTTTATCACCGTTTTCTGGCGGACGGCGAGCCCTGGCACATGGCGGTTGCCGTCGACGAGCACAAGGTCAGGACGCACGCGCAGCCGCTCGACAGAGCGCTTCATACACCAGAGCGAAGCGTTGAGGATGTTGATTCTGTCTATGACACGCGGCGAGGCGGCCTGAGCGCGCCATTCGACTCCGGCTTCGCACATCGCCGCAAAGATTTTTTCGCGCTTCTTAGGCGTAAGTTTCTTAGAGTCGTTGAGGCCGAGCGAAAGAAGCAGCTCGCGCTGCCCGGCGGTCAGCACAGCCGCCGCGGCGACGACGGGCCCCGCTAGAGGGCCGCGCCCAGCCTCGTCCGTACCGGCAATGACGCATGTCTGCACCCTACAAATCCTCCCAGAGCGGCGCGTCGCCCGGACGCTCAAAGCTCATGCGCCCGAAGCGCCCGTTAGCGAGCGCGTCGAGGAACGCGCGCCCAGCGGCCTCCATGTCGACGGCCCCGCCCGGCGCAAGACGCCCGAGCCGGCGCCCGACCTGTTCCAGAATTTCAACAGGCGCGCCCACGGGGTTGATGCCCCAGAGCTTTCCGACGCCGTTCCATAAATTTTTTTTGATAAGAAATTCTATGCAGTCTTTAGCGTGTTCCTCGAAGCTGCCGATGACCTGGCTGCGCGACGAGCCTATCCATGAAATCATGCGGTGCGCGCGCGCGTCGGCGTGAGGATCGAGGATGCCTGGCGAATCGACGAGCAGAAAACCGTTGCCGCCGAACCACGAGACGCCTTTCGTAACGCCGGGGATGCCGCCGACGCGCGCCGCCTTGCGCCCGACAAGCTGGTTTATCAACATGGATTTGCCTACGTTCGGCGTGCCGACGACTGCGACGCGCAGGTCGCGGAACGACGGTTTTTTCTTCGCGAGCGCGGCGCGCACGCTTCCAGCGCCGCCCTTGCGCAGATCGAGGGGCCACGCCGGCAGCCCTGCGTTTTTAAGGAAGGCGGTCCATTCTTTCGTGATCTTCTCGTCGGCTAGGTCTGCCTTTGAAAGCACCGCCATCGTCTCTATTTTGCCCTTGAATAGCGATAGCATAGGCGATGAGGTCAGCCGCGGCGCGCGCGCGTCGCGCACCTCGATGAGCAGGTCGACCGCCGAGGCGAGCGCCTCGAGCTGCCGCCGCCCCTTCGCCATGTGGCCGGGATACCATACGGTGCGCGGCATCCTGCTGCTATTCCATAAAACCTATGCGCGACAGCGGCCAGTAACGGAATACCGCCGGACCGCGCATGAAATTCTCCGGCACGAAGCCCCAGAAACGCCCGTCCTGCGAATTCGGCCTGTTGTCGCCCAAGCAGAAATAATGCCCCTCAGGTACCTTGACAGGGGCCATGTTGTAGCTGTCGGTGTTCTTGACGTACGGCTCGAATACCTCAGCGCCGTTGACGAATACCGTGCCGTTGCGCATCTCGACTGTGTCGCCCGGCAGGCCTATGACGCGCTTCACGAAGTCGCGCCGCGGGTCGACCGGATATTTGAAGACAGCTATGTCGCCGCGCTTGGGGCCGTTGTTCGGAAGGTGGTACCAGAATTTAAGAACCAGCACCCTGTCTCCTATTTCGAGCGTCGGTATCATGGAGCCGCTCGGTATCCAAAAAGCCTGCACGACGAAGGTGCGAAGTATCAACGCGAGGACGACAGCCCAGAGCACGGTCTCTATCGTCTCGCGCCACCACGGTTTAGGCATTGTATCTACCTCCATAAATCTTTTGCCAGCGGCAATAATTTTTTATTATATGAGCGCCTCGGGAAGAATCTCAAGCTCCGCAGTCATCAGCATCGCACCTTCAAGCTTCGGGAAAACCGTCCGCCCGTCCTCCGAGAGCGCCAGTCTTACGACGTTCACGCCGCCAGGATTCGTTACGCGCGTCTCCGCGCCTCCGAGGCCGAGCAGCATCGCAGCTATCGCAGCCGCGGTCGAACCTGTGCCGCATGAAAGCGTCATATCCTCTACGCCTCGCTCGTAGGTCATTACGTCGAGTCCGCCGTCCGCAACAACGGCGAAATTCACGTTCGTGCCGCGCGGGAACAAATCGGAGCGCCCGCGTATCGCACGGCCAAGCGGCACATAGTCAGCAAAAGCGCGGCTGCGCTTCTTTTCGAATATGACCGTGTGCGGCACGCCTACTATTATATATGTGTATTCGTAATCCACGCCGCCGGCCGAAACGAGGCCTCTCTCGACGCCGTCGAGCGGTACCGGCGCGAGCTCTAGCGCCGCCATGCGTCCCTCGACCGAGGCGCGTACCTCGCCGCCGAGCGTCTCGAAACGCATCGACTGAGATTTTACTATTCTCTTTTCAAAAGCGTAGCGTGCAATGCAGCGCGCGCCGTTGCCGCACATCTCGCCCTCTGAGCCGTCGCTGTTGAAGAGGCGCATGCGAAAGTCCGCGCACACAGACGGCTCGACTACGAGCAGCCCATCCGCGCCGACAGAGAGGCCGCGGCGGCAGAGCAGCCGCGCGAACCGCGCCAGATCCTCCGTGCCGAATGCGAGCGCGCTGTTGTCTATAATTATGAAGTCGTTGCCGTTTCCGTTCATTTTCGTGCATCTGAGCATAGAGGTGCAAGCCTCCCTCCGCTTTCTTACCAAAGGTATTTTAGCATAAAGATTACAGAGCGGCGTCAAGCGCAAAAAAGCGGACGAAGCAGAAGAGCCCCGTCCGCCTCATTGCTTTATGTCGCGCTAGGAAAATTTTACGCGCGGCGCACCGCCTCTTTCATCTCGCGCACATATTGCGCGACATACGGCACGCACTCCACACCGTATTTTTCGCAGAGCTTCACTATCGCGCTGCCGACTATCGCTCCGTCTGACTGAGAGGCCATCTTCGCAGCCTGCTCCGGCGTAGATATGCCGAAGCCTACCGCGCATGGGATGTCCTTCTCGCGCTTGACGAGCCGCACCATCGCGCCGACGTCCGTCGTTATCGTGCCGCGCACGCCTGTTACTCCAAGCGACGAAACGCAATAGACGAAGCCCTCGGCCGCGCGCGCTATCATCGCTATGCGCTCGTGCGAGGTCGGCGCTATCAGGGACACGACCTCGACGCCGTGTCGGCGGCACGGAACCGCAAATTCTTCCTTTTCCTCGAACGGCACGTCGGGCAGGATGAGGCCGTCCACGCCCGCGGATGCCGCGGCCTCCGCAAAGCGCTCTATCCCGTATGAATAGACGACGTTCGCGTAGGTCATGAATGCGAGCGGCGTATCTACGCGTGCGCTGATGCGGCGCGCAGTCTCGAGTATCTTGTCCGTCGTCGCGCCGCCGCGCAGCGCGCGGACGTTCGCGGCCTGGATGACCGGCCCTTCCGCCGTCGGATCGGAGAACGGTATGCCGAGCTCTATGAGGTCGGCGCCCGCCTCCGCCATCGCGCAGGCAAGCTCCTCCGTGACAGCTAGGCTCGGGTCTCCGCAAGTTATGAACGGTATAAAGGCTTTGCCGTTTTCAAAGGCGCGTCTGATATTACTCATGGATGTCCTCTCCTCTGTACCGCGCTATAGCCGCGCAGTCCTTGTCGCCGCGTCCCGAGAGACAGACGACGATTATTTTATCTTTCCCCATCTGCGGCGCTATCTTCATCGCGTGCGCCACGGCGTGCGCGCTCTCGATTGCGGGGATTATGCCCTCCGTGCGCGCAAGGTACTCGAAAGCCTCGACGGATTCATCGTCGGTGACAGGCACATATTCGGCGCGTCCTATGTCGTGCAGATATGCGTGCTCTGGACCGATACCCGGATAGTCGAGTCCAGCCGAGATTGAATAGACGGGCGCAATCTGCCCGTACTCGTCCTGGCAGAAGTAGGACTTCATGCCGTGGAAGATGCCGGAGCGTCCCGTCGCTATCGTCGCCGCGGTCTCGGGAGTGTCGACGCCGCGCCCAGCCGCCTCGCAACCGATGAGCTTCACGGACGGGTCGCCGATGAAGTTATAGAAGGTGCCTATCGCATTCGAGCCGCCGCCGACGCAGGCCATCACGACGTCAGGAAGTCTGCCTTCGACCTGCGCTAGCTGTTCCTTTATCTCTTTCGATATGACGGACTGGAAGTCGCGCACTATAGTCGGGAACGGGTGCGGCCCCATGCATGAGCCGAGGACGTAATGCGTGTCCGCAATGCGGCGCGTCCACTCGCGCATCGTCTCGCTGACGGCGTCCTTCAGCGTCCCCGTGCCGCTCTCTACAGAATGAACCGTCGAGCCCAGCAGCCTCATGCGGTAGACGTTGAGCGCCTGGCGCTCGATGTCCTCGCGTCCCATAAAGACCTCGCACTCCATG
Source organism: uncultured Cloacibacillus sp. (assembly GCA_900545755.1). Lineage (GTDB taxonomy): Bacteria > Synergistota > Synergistia > Synergistales > Synergistaceae > Caccocola. The sequence goes on from URAG01000008.1 coordinate 47,704, forward strand.
CCGAAGAGCGCCGCAGCCGTCGCGGTGGCGACGCCGTGCTGCCCAGCGCCGGTCTCGGCTATTAGGCGCGTTTTGCCCATGCGCTTCGCGAGCAGCGCCTGTCCGAGCACGTTGTTGATCTTATGCGCCCCGGTGTGGTTCAAGTCCTCGCGCTTTAGATATATCTTCGCGCCGCCCAGATCCTCAGTCATGCGCTTCGCGAAATAGAGCCGCGACGGCCTGCCCGCGTAGTCGTTAAGCAGCGCGTTAAGCTCGTTCTGGAAGTCCGCGTCGTCTTTGTACCTGTTGTATGCCTCTTCAAGCTCGATGACGGCGTTCATCAGCGTCTCGGGAATGTACTGTCCGCCGTGTTCGCCGAAGCGTCCTCTGCTCATCTATGAAAACCTCCTGACAGCGGCGACAGCCGCTTTGATTTTTTTCAAGTCCTTGAATCCGTCCGTCTCAACCCCGCTGCTCATGTCAAGCGCGTAAGGATGCAGTTTCTCTATAACATCCGCTGCGTTATCAGCGTCTATCCCTCCCGCTATGAAGCACGGGCGCGGGAAATTTTCCGCGAGCTTCCAGTCGAAGCGCCTGCCCTCTCCCTGTCCTCCGTCTAGCAGGACGTAATCCGCCGTGCTGCGCTCCGCGCGGCTGACGTCCTCTTCGTCCTTAACGCGGAAGGCCTGTATAATTTCGCAGCGGCAGAGCGCTTGCAGATTTTTTATATATTCCGCGTCCTCCGAGCCGTGGAGCTGAGCCGCGGCTATCGCGCCGCAGTTTATGAGCTCCGCTACAACCTCGGGCCGTTCGTCCACAAACACGCCCACGGCCTTAATTCCGGGCGACAGCCGCTTAGCAAGCTCGCGCGCCCTCTCAGGAGAAACGTTTCTGCGGCTTCTTGGAAAATCTATAACGAAGCCCGCGTAGTCAGGCTCCGCGTCGTTGATGAAATCAACGTCGCATTCGCGGGAAAGGCCGCAGATTTTTATCTTCGTCACCGCGCCGTCCCTCTCAGCTCCGCGAGCGCCGCGCGCTTGTCCGCCGCGCGCATCAGCCGCTCTCCGACGAGCACGGCGTCCGCGCCGCAGCGGCGCAGAGTCTTTATATCTTCCGGGCCCTTCACGCCGCTCTCTGAGACGAATACAG
>URAG01000009.1 GCA_900545755.1 uncultured Cloacibacillus sp.
AAGCCCTCCTTGTACTATTTTATACGTTACTGTACTGGAGGGCTTCTTTATTTGTCTAAATTTTAGGGCTCAGATCAAACAGCGGGGGGCGCTGATTTTTTGTCCCCAAACCGGCATATAGCGCAAGCCCTGCCGTTGCATGTCCGTTACGGTTGCTTAACATTGACGGAACGAATGTTTGATGTTATTGTTATATTGCTGCAACATGTTTCGTTTGCGGCAATGCGAAGCGTTTAATAACCTTGATAAACGCCGCAATTATCCGAAAATTATATATGGAAGCGAGCGTGTCACATGGACGTATCGTTCTTGTACTTTGTGAATGAAATGGGCTCCAGCGCGATCTTGACTATCACGGTTCTTCTTACGCTCGGCGTTATATTCGTCAACGGATGGACCGACGCCCCCAACGCTATCGCTACATGTATAACCACACGCTGCATGGAGGCGCGCTCGGCAATTGTAACGAGCGCGGTATTCAACTTCCTCGGCGTTCTAGTAATGACGCATATCAACAGTTCCGTAGCCGCCACCATAAGCAACATGGTGGATTTCGGAGGAGATACAAGCGCCGCGCTGACTGCACTCTGCGCGGCGCTGTTTTCTATAGTAGTCTACAGCGTCGGCGCGTCGTACTTCGGCATACCGACGAGCGAGAGCCACAGCCTTATAGCTGGGCTGACAGGCGCGGCATTCGCAATACAGGACAGCTTCGGCGCGGTCAATACGGCCGAATGGGTGAAAGTCATCTACGGCCTCGTGCTGAGCCTCGTACTCGGCTTCGTGACTGGATGGTGCATCTGCCGCCTTATCACGATACTCTGCGCCGGTATGGACAGGCGCAAGACGAACATATTTTTCAAATACGCGCAGATTTTCGGCGCTGTCGCGATGAGCTTCATGCACGGCGCGCAGGATGGGCAGAAGTTCATCGGCGTCCTTTTCCTCGGTATGGCCTTTTGCAGCGGGGAGACGAGCGTGACCGGCATCGCGATACCCGTATGGCTGATGCTGCTTTGCAGCACCGTCATGGGGCTCGGCACGAGCGTCGGCGGCGAGAAGATAATCCGCTCCGTCGGCATGGATATGGTACGTCTCGAAAAATATCAGGGATTTTCCGCGGACCTTGCGGCGGCTTCGTGCCTACTGCTGTCGAGCCTTTTCGGAATCCCGGTCTCGACGACGCACACGAAGACCAGCGCGATTATGGGCGTCGGCGCGGTGACCCGGCTTTCCGCGATAAATTTCGGCGTCGTCAAAGACATGATGCTTACGTGGATATTCACCTTCCCGGGCTGCGGCCTTATCAGCTACGCGATGGCGAAGCTATTTATGGCCGTCCTCTAAAAAGTTATTGTTATTAAAGGAGAGAATAAAATATCATGGGCAAAAAGCACGACTCCTTCTATTTCGAGAACTTTACAATGTGCGCGGACTTCGCCTGCCGCGCGGCGCACATGCTCCACGACGCGCTGAAAGACTTCGATCCAGACGACCTCGAGGCGCGGCTTGACGAGATACACAAGGCCGAACACGGCGCGGACGAGAAGAAGCACGAGCTGATGAACGTCCTGGCACACGCCTTCATCACGCCGATAGAGCGCGAGGACATAATCCAGATGAGCCAGAACATAGACGAAATAACGGACAAGATAGAGGACGTCATGCTGCGCTTCTACTGCAACAACATCCGCGAGATGCGCCAGGACGCGCTCGAGCTCGTCGACATCGTCATACGCATCTGCGAGGAGACGAAGCTTATGCTCAGCGAATTTGCAAACTTCCGTCATTCGAAGACGCTGCATACGCACATCATAAACATCAACAACATGGAGGAGGAGGCCGACCGCCTCTTCATCGCGAGCCTGCGCAGGCTCCATACGACGTGCAGCGACCCCGTCGCGATAATCTCATGGCGCGAGATATACGTCTATCTCGAAAAATGCGCCGACGCCTGCGAACACGTCGCAGATACAGTCGAGGGCGTCGTTATGAAAAACTCGTAAAAGACGGATAAACCGAAGACCATCCCCCGCGCCTCGGACGCGGGGGATTTTTTTACCGAAGACGCTTGAACTCGCCGCGATAGCGCACGACGAAGTACAGCGCTACGGAGAGCGGCACGAGCATATAGAAGCCGGAGCATGCGAAGACGGCGAGCGACAGAGAGCCCGACAGCAGCCCGCAGGCTTTGCCAGTCTTCGTAGGAAGCACGCGCGCTGCGGCGAACATACCTATAGCGTAGACCAGAAGGAAGGTTACGCTCGGAATCCCCATCAGCGGCTTCAAATCCCACGAAAGCGCCCAGCTCAGGAAAAGCAGCGTGAAATTAAGCGCAGCGAACAAAAACAGCGCGACGTGCGGCGTTTTATAGACGGGGTGCAGAGCTCCGAGGCGTTGCGGGAAAAAGCCTTCCCGCGCCTGCGAGTATAGAAGACGCGAAAACCCCGCCGTGTAGGTGTGCAGCGGGCAGTAGCAAATCACGAAGCCGAGCAGCGCGACGGCCGACGCCGCGCCGCCTCCCCAGCGCAGCCGTATGAGCGAGATCATCGCTGTGTTCGCGTCCTCCCTGTAGACGCCGCTGCCCACTATCACGAAGGCGAGCGCGAAGTAGACGGCGCAGACTATAGCGAATGCAGCGCCGAGGCTGCGGGGTATGTCGCGCCGCGGGTCCTTGAACTCTTCCGCGAGGTGGCCTATCATCTCCCAGCCAAGGAAGGCGAAGAAAAGCAGAGACATAGCGCGGGCCGCAGCCCACGCGCCGTGTGGAGCGAACGGCGTAAAATTCGCCGCGCGCACGGCGCCGAGCGAAGAAAAAGTCACGAAAAGCAGCACCGCGACAATGACGCCGACGGCGCAAAGCTGCGCCCGCCCTGAAATTTCAACGCCGCGGTAGTTGAGCGCCGTCGCGGTCAAAACCATCGCCGCTGCCGTGATGTACGCCGCGTCCGGCCCCCAGCCGAAAAGGCTGTTGAAATAGCTCGCCCCTATCAGCGTGACTGGAGGCACGCCTATGGGTACGGCGGTGAATATGAGAAAGCCTGCGAGCCGTCCCATGCCGGAGCCGAAAGCCTGCTGCGCGTAGGCGGCGACGCCGCCTGAGTTAGGAAAACGCGAGGACATTTGCGCGACAGCCGCGAGCATCGGCAACGCAAAAATCCCCATCAGCACCCACGAGACGAGCGAAGCTGGCCCAGCCTCCTCAGCCGCGAGCGCCGGAAGCACGAGAATCCCCGCGCCGACGACCGCGCCCACCGTCATCGCCGTACCCTGTAGCCAAGTTATATCCCTTTTGAGCCGTCCCTTTTCGTCGTCCATTATAACGTCACGGGGATAGTATAACATCGGGCGGCGCGGCCTGGCCGCTATGCAGTGTAAAGCTGAACCGCACCCTATATTTCAGAGATCTGGAGCTTCGTATTTATAAGAAAATTAAGTAGTTTACGATGCGCCGGGTGGCGGTGCAATGACTGCAATACGCCGAAAAAACTCCGCATTTTTCTAAGCCTCTTTGTGCCATATCTAAAAACAAAAATGAACAAAAACGGCTTTTACGCTCCGCTCGAACAAAAAAATTGTTGCGGCAACGGTGCGCGCAGGCTATAATAAATTTGCTTTGTGTACTTTTTCGCAAAAGCCGCGTACGCGGCGCTTCCTAGACGAACAGGTCTTACGCAAGTAGACCCGAAGCAGGAGGAGAATTAAAAACAACAGATGTAACTAAGGGGTTACATTTATTTTCTTCGGGCGGGAGGGCCCGGGGAGGACACTAAGGAGGGTACGTTTTATGGTGGAGAAGGCGACGGAGCAGAAGGAGCAGCTGAATGCTCTCCTCGAAAAATACCGCGGCACTAAGGGCAGCGTCATTCCCGTGCTTCAGCAGGCTCAGGATATCTACGGATATCTGCCGAAGGATGTGCTGATTGAAATCAGCAACAAGCTTGAAGTGCCGATCAGCCAGGTTTATGGCGTCGTAACTTTCTATGCACAGTTCCATCTCGAACCGCGCGGAAGAAACATCATACGTTCGTGCCAGGGAACTGCGTGCCACGTCCGCGGAGCCAAGGCCGTGCTCAAGGCCATCCAGGACAAACTGGGCCTCAAAGAAGGGCAGACGACGACCCCCGACCTCAAGTTCACGCTTGAAACGGTCGCCTGCATTGGCGCATGCGGCCTCGCGCCGGTTTTCATGATCAACGACGACACGCACGGACGGCTTACACCTGAATCGGTCGGGCCGATCCTCGACAAGTACGCGTAAACCGGATTGGAGGAACTGAACAATGGCAATCAAGAGTCTTGAAGATCTCCGCAAAATAAAGGCGCAGGCCAAGGAGCACACCGAGGCCAGAAAACTCAACGAAAAGCAGATAATCATAGGCATGGGCACCTGCGGCATCGCGGCGGGAGCCCGCGAAGTCATGAAAGCCGTCCTCGAAGAGCTCGCGAAGCGCGACATTCACGACGTCGCCGTCCTCCAGACGGGCTGCATCGGCATGTGCCAGAAGGAACCCCTCCTCGACGTCGTCCGTCCCGGCGAGGACAGAGTCACCTACGGGCCGGTCAAGCCGACGGACGTTCCGCGCATCATCGCGGAACATCTTATCAACGGCGTCGTCGTCGAAGATCTTGTCGTTGCCAAGATCCCGAACAAGCAGGCGTAACAGGCCGAAGGGAGGAGACATATTATGGCTCTCGTAAGAGCGCATGTATTGGTATGCACCGGAACGGGCTGCGTCGCCTCTGGTTCGCGGCAGGTCATAGCGAAGCTCAACGAAGAACTCAAGGCGCAGGGGCTCGACAAGGAAGTAAAGGTAGTCGAGACAGGATGCCAGGGATTCTGCGAGCAGGGACCGCTCGTCATCATTTATCCTGAAGGAACGTTCTACACCCACGTCCACGAAGAGGACGTTGAGGAAATAGTCAGCGAGCACCTCATCAAGGGGCGCGTCGTGAGCCGCCTGCTCTTCAAAGAGCCGCTCACCGCGCAGCGCGTACCCGACTACGCCGACATCGACTTCTATAAGAAGCAGCACCGCCTCGTCCTCAAGAACTGCGGACACATCAACCCTGATTCACTTGAGGAATACATCGGCGCGGACGGCTATGAAGGGCTGGCGAAGGTCCTTCTTACAATGACGCCGGAGCAGGTCGTCGAAGAAATGAAGAAGACCGGCCTCCGCGGACGCGGCGGCGGCGGATTCCCGACAGGCATGAAGTGGGGCTTCTGCCAGAAATCGCCGGGGCCGAAGAAATACATCATCTGCAACGCCGACGAAGGCGACCCGGGCGCGTTCATGGACCGTTCGCTGCTTGAGGGCGACCCACACGCGATACTCGAAGGCATGCTCATCGGAGCTTACGCGATAGGAGCCGACGAAGGCTATATCTACTGCCGCGCGGAATACCCGCTCGCCATCAAGCGCCTGAAGCAGGCCATCGCGCAGGCCGAAGAGGCCGGGCTTCTCGGAGACGACATACTCGGCTCGGGCTTTAACTGCCATATCCACATCAAAGAAGGAGCCGGGGCCTTTGTATGCGGCGAAGAGACGGCGCTCATGGCCTCCATCGAAGGCCGCCGCGGCATGCCGCGCCCGCGCCCGCCGTTCCCCGCAGTCAAAGGGCTCTGGGGCAAGCCTTCCAACATAAACAACGTTGAAACGTTCGCAAACGTTCCCTACATCTTCCGCGTAGGAGCCGAAGAATACGCGAAGCTCGGAACAGAAAAATCCAAAGGCACGAAAGTCTTCGCCCTCACCGGCAAGATCAACAACACCGGACTCGCCGAAGTCCCGATGGGCATCACGATGCGCGAGATAATCTTCGACATCGGCGGCGGCATAATCGGAGGCAAGAAATTCAAGGCCGTCCAGATAGGCGGACCCTCCGGCGGATGCATGCCGGAATCGCTGCTCGACACGCCGATCGACTACGACTCGCTCATCGCCGCCGGCGCGATGATGGGCTCCGGCGGACTCGTCGTCATGGACGAGGACACCTGCATGGTCGACGTCGCGAAATTCTTCCTCAACTTCACGCAGTCCGAATCCTGCGGTAAATGCACGCCGTGCCGCGAGGGAACGAAGCGCATGCTCGAAATCCTCGAAAGAATCACGAACGGCAAGGGCGAAGAGGGAGACATCGAAAAGCTCGAAAAGCTCGCCACCTCCATCAAGGCAGGCGCGCTCTGCGCCCTCGGCCAGACCGCCCCGAACCCCATCCTCTCCACGCTGCGCTACTTCCGCGACGAATACGAAGCGCACATCAAGGAGAAGAGATGCCCGGCGGGCCAGTGCCACCACCTGCTGAGCTACAAGATAACCGACGCCTGCAAAGGATGCAGCCTCTGCGCGAAGAACTGCCCGGTCAACGCAATCAGCGGCGAACCGAAGAAGAAATTCGTCATCGACCAGGCGAAGTGCATCAAGTGCGGCGCGTGCATCACGAAGTGCCCGTTCAAGGCAATCGTGCGCGGCTAATTTCGGCTAACGGAAGGGGAGTAAAAATAACATGGAACTCGTTAAGGTTACAATAGACGGCAAAACAGTAGAAGTGCCATCGGATTTCACCGTAATCGAAGCCGCTGCCAAAGCCGGAATACGCATCCCTCAGCTCTGCTACCATCCTGAGCTCGCCAAAGAGGGCGCGTGCCGCGTATGCGTGGTCGAGATAGTCGGCGGACGCGGCCTCGGCGCGGCCTGCGTATATCCCGTCTCCGACGGCATGGTCGTACACACCAACACGCCCAAGGTGCGCGAGACGCGCAAAGCGGTCGTCGAGCTCCTGCTCGCCAACCACCCGCAGGACTGCCTCTTCTGCCAGAAGAACCAGGACTGCGAGCTCCAGCAGACCGCGGCCGACCTCGGCGTGCGCGAAGTGCCATACACCGGCGAAAAGCGCTCGGCCCAGAAAGACGAGAGCAACCCGAGCCTCGTCCGCGACCCCAACAAATGCATACTCTGCGGACGCTGCATAAGAGCCTGCCATGAGCGCCAGGGCCTCGACGTCTACGGATACATCAACCGCGGCTTCAGAACCATCGTCGGACCGGCCTTCAACCTCGGCCTCGACCAGGTCGCCTGCACCTACTGCGGACAGTGCGCGGCCGTCTGCCCGACGGCTGCCATCTGCGAGCGCGACGACACCGAAAAAGTCTTCGCCGCCCTCGCCGACCCGAAGAAATACACAATAGTCCAGACCGCCCCCGCGACGCGCGTCGCGCTCGGCGAAGCCCTCGGCCTCCCCGCCGGCGAAGTCGTCACCGGCAAAATGGTCGCCGCGCTGCGCCGCCTCGGCTTCGACAAGGTCTTCGACACGGACTTCACCGCCGACCTCACGATAATGGAAGAGGGATACGAATTCCTTGACCGCGTCACCAACGGCGGCGTCCTCCCGATGATAACCTCCTGCTCGCCGGGCTGGATCAACTTCATCGAAATCAAATATCCCGACCTCCTGCCGCACCTCTCAACCGCGAAGTCGCCACAGGGAATGTTCGGAGCCCTCGCGAAGACCTACTGGCCCGAGACGCATGGAATCCCCGTCGAGGACATCTACAGCGTCTCCATCATGCCTTGCACCGCGAAGAAGGCCGAGTGCGTCCGCCCGCAGCTTCAGAGCACCCCGGGCATACCCGACGTCGACACGGTTCTCACGACCCGCGAGCTCGCCCGCATGATAAAGAACGCCGGCATCGACTTCAAGAACCTGCCTGAAGAAGACTACGACAGCCCGCTCGGCACCTCCACGGGAGCCGGGGCCATCTTCGGAGTCACCGGCGGCGTCATGGAAGCGGCGCTCCGCACCGTCTACGCCGTACTCAACGACGGCAAGGACATCCCGGGCATCATCTTCCAGCCAGTCCGCGGCATGGAAGGCATCAAAGAAGCCTCCGTCGACGTACCAGTCGGCGGCAAGACAGTCACAGTCAAGATAGCGGTAGCCCACACGCTGAAAAACGCGAAGATACTCATGGACAAGGTACGCGCCGGCGAGGCCGACTACCACTTCATCGAAGTCATGGCCTGCCCCGGCGGCTGCATCGGAGGCGGCGGACAGCCGCAGCCCGTCAACGCGGAGATCCGCGCCGCGCGCACCGCGGCCCTCTACAGCGTAGACGAACTCAAGACGCTGCGCCAGTCGCACAAGAACCCCGACATCATCGCCCTCTACGAAACCTGGCTCGGCAAGCCGCTCGGAGAGAAATCGCACCACCTTCTCCACACGCACTACAACCCGCAGCCCAGAGAACTGTAAGAGACCAAACAGCACCGACGAACGGGAGAAGCGCATGCTTCTCCCGTTTTTATATGCCCTCTGTTTTACGGCCGCTTATCCATTTCTGACGTTCCCCAATTTTCCGGCGAGTACCTCCGCAGCATAATCGTTCACGCAAAGAGCGGACCGACATATTCCGTCACTCCGCGCTGCGCGCCGTCCGCCTGAGCGGAAATATAGCGGCTTAACTTAAGGAAGAAGAAACAACACACATCGTCGCCCCGCGCTCCGACGCGGGGCCCAGTGACTCTGGATTTCGCTGCCTGACGGCGTTCAATGACACCAGATGCCGGGTCCATCGGCAAAACGCCGCCGATAGGGCCCGCCCCGCTTCATCGGGCGTTAGCAATGCGCTAAAGATATTTCGATTTGTTCGCTGACGCGAACAGCACATTGCGTTAAGCCCGGCATGACGAGGCAGCCGTATTTCTTTGTAAGTTTAATCAGGATGGCACACATTACAGGCGCACTAAGAGGCGAAGCGTCCCACCGCGGCGTATCCGCCGGCGGACGCAAAGCCACGCGGCATCGACGAGCGCCGCGCGGAGCGTCGATATCCGTGTCGTTCCGTATCCAAAGCCGCAAACGCGGCCCATAATTCCGCGAGCGCCGCGCAGCCACACGAAATATGCGGCGTTCCGGAGCTGCGAGAGGCCTTAAAAGAGTATTATTTATTTGATTAATATTATCTATAAATAATACACAGAAAACTTAGTATCTCATACTGCTGATACAGCGAGATTGTTTATTTCTTGATACGTCAATGTATACAACGAATGGGGGGAAAATGTCCAAACTGCCGAATTCTCGTACGAGCAGTGGTGGCTAATCAGCAGTCTTTGTATATTTCGTTCCGTTAATCCTTACTTTGTTCGCGTGTCGATTCTATATACCACGGAATATCGAAAATCGTCTTTTCGTTATTGCCTTTCGTGAGGTTGTCGTTCTCCGCGCTCTCCGTGCGGCGGAAGGCGAAGCCGAAAGCGTAGTTCCTGCCGTAATTTTCCGGCGTGCTTTCGTCCAGCGGGACGGCGCGCCTGTATGCGAAGAGGTCGAAATTGTATAGTCCCGCCGGGATGTTGAAGCCGACGGCGTGATTGTAGCGAAGCATCACTTCGTCCGGCCCGCTCGGGTAAATCCTGAAAAACTCCGTCTGTTGTTTGTCGATTAAATCCTTATAGTACTCCAGATAATCGAAGGCCGCGAAGCACAGTCTTCCGCTCTCGCCTACTTTGATGAAAAATCCGTCATGCCGGTAGACCGGCTCCCAGCCCTCCAGCGTGTCCATATCTCCGCCAACAGAGACGAAAATTGGATAACGCAGCGTCGAAAGCTTGTAAAACGGCATCGCGACGCCGCCGCCTATCGCGCGGAAGAAAACGTCCCTGTGCTTGTCGAAGTACGTCAGCAGCTTCCGCGCGCGGCATTTTTCCGCCTTCAGAAAACTTACGAAAACATCCGGCGAATATACGAACATCCCATACCCCGCCGGATGCAGCTCTTCAAGCTGAATCATGCGAAAACCTCCTTACAGCGTCACCAGCGCCGAGCCCAGCACGGCGAGGAAAATGCCCGCCCACTGGCGCACGGTCGGCTTTTCCTTGTAGATGATGATTGCGGCTATCGTCGCGGCGATGGGATTCGACGCGCCTATTGTCGTCGCGACGGCGGGCTGGACGTATGCGAGCGCGGACGAGAAGAAGAACGCGCCGAAGCCGAGCGAGCAGAAGCCCGCGGCGAAGGCGAAGAACGTCTCGCGCGTCATGAAAATTCGCCACGCGGCGCGGGAGCGGCGCTCCTTCTCCCAGAGCCATAGCGCGAGCGCGATGGTGAAGAACGTCACGCCGCGCCCGAAGGTGACAAAAAGCGGCGAAAGGCCGTCCGCGATGAGCGCCTTGTTGAGAAGCAGCCCCGCCGCCCAGAAGAGAGACGCCGCGACCGCGTAGGCGACGCCGGACCACGTGACCGGCACAGTGCAGCCGCCGTCCCTGCGGCAGAGCAGCGCCGTACCCGCGAAGGCCGTCAGAGTCCCCGCCGCCGTCGCGCCCGTGAAAGGCGAGCCGAATATAAAATGCGAGGCGACGGATACGACTACGGGATACGAGCTCGCTATCGCCGCGCCGCGCGCGACACCGAGCCGCTGCACCGCGAAAAGCAGGAAAACGTCGCCGATAACGTTGTTGCAGAGCACCATGACGACGAAGATGACCGCCTCAAGCGCCGAGATGCGCGCCGCCCCGCCGTGGAAAGCGAAGAAAAGCGCCGAGCCGCAGACCAGCCCGCCCGCCGCGCGCAGCAGCGACACCTCGAAAGCGCCGAGCTTATGGATGCCGCGCATCATCACAGACGTGCTGCCCCAGCAGAGACACGTCATCACGCTCATAAAAATCCCGTACAGCATCAAAACCACCGGCCCCGCCGTAAAATTTGCACAAGCGCCGAAACATGGGCGCTATATTATATAATAACAGGACGGCGGAAGATTCAAGTCGCCGTGCAAAAACATCGGACGCGCCCGCGTCCGGGGGAGATGAAACGAAAATGAGAAAAATATTCAAAGCCGCCGCCTTCGTCCTCGCCTTCGCGGCGCTCGCGCTCACGTCGGCGCGCGCCGACGCGCTTGAATTCAGCGCCGAATTCCGCGAAAAGCTCGGCGACGAGGTGCGCGAGGGCAAAATATACGTCACGGCGGACAAATCACGCTACGAGGTAGAGGGCGCGGACACCATCGAAATCACGCGCGCCGACCAAAAAGTTATGTGGGTAATATTCCCCAAGCGGCGCGTCTACGTCGAAGAGGAATTCTGGGGCTTCCCGCTCGGCACCTCGCTTGAAAACTCCGGCGAAAGAAGCGGCGGCGGAGACCTCACGCGCGAAGACCTCGGCTACGAGACCATTGACACCTTCCGCCTCAAAAAATACCTCGTCACGGTGAAATACAACGGCGGCGAGACCGAGGACAAATACTACGAATGGTACCGCAGCGACTTCCCAATCCCCGTAAAGACCGAGTCGCTCAACGGCTACATGTCCTACGAATACCGCCGCATAAAATTCACTACGCTCGACCCGAACCTCTTCAACCCGCCGAAGCGCTACAAAAAAATCACGACGGAGCAGTTGATAGAGCTCGAAAAGCAGTGGGAGCGCAGCGAGAAGAAGGGGAAGAAGAAATAAGGGGCGCGCTGCCTGCCGCCTACGATAAAAGTTGCCAGAGAAGCGGAGAGCTTTGCGCCTTTCGCTTCTCTTTTTGAACGATGTCCCGTATCAGGAAAATATTTTATCCAACAATTTCCGGAAAAAGCCTTTTTTCTCTATTTCCTGGCGCGGTTTCTGCTGCTGCGCTTGCTTCTGCTGAACAGGCTGCTGCGCGGGCGTATCGCGCATGGTGCTATGCGCCGAAGATTTAGCTTCCGGCTGCGGGCGTTTTTCAACCTGAGGCTTCGGGGGGGATACGGACGTACTTACCTGCTGTACCGCCGCGTTTTTTGCCGTAGGTTTCGTATCTGTAATCCCACTCCGTGCATACGCTGCGTCCTGTACGTCCGGCTTCCTCTCCACGCCGCAGTAATAGCGGAAATCGCAGTTATAGCAAGTTTTTTTGTTCTTTGCCATGCCGCTGAAGTCGCGGCAGTTTATGCGGCGCACCGTCGCGTCGAACGCGGCGATGGATTGATCCACCTGCGTTTTGTCGTTTGCGAACGTTATCGTCGGCTCCGCGCTTTCACCAGTGTAGTACAGCGACATTTTTTCGACTTTTTTGCCTGTCTGCTCTTCCACCAGGTGCGCGTATATGTTGAGCTGGTTGCGGTAGCGTGTCATGCTTTCTTCGTCCATCGCCGCCGGTTTCGGCTCTGACTTGAAGTCCACGATCTCGACGCCGTCTCCGCAGCTTCTTATGAGGTCGATCTTTCCTTCGAGAATATAATCCGGCTTCACAAGGTTCACTTCAAGCTCTGCGTCCCTGACGGAATCCCACGAGCCGCGCTGCCTCGCCGCGTAGCTGAGCACTTGGTTCAACGCCGCCTCTTTCTGCGCCGGCGCTAAATACGAACGTTTGGCCTTCGACAGCGTCTCGTAATTGTCGATGAACCATGCCGTGATGCTTTCCTTCGTGATGCTTTCCTGTTCGTTCCTCAGCGCGGCCCTGTGTATGTCTTCGAGCGTCTCGTGCACGACCGTTCCAAAGAGCATCGCGTTGGTCTTTACCGGCGTGAATTCAAGCTCCCTGTAAAATTTATACTGCCGCGGGCAGGTTTCGTAGAGCATGATGTGCGACGTAAAAGAATATACGTCTTTCAGGTTGACGTCCTTCACCGGCTCGAAGCTGAAATCTTCGGGATGAAACGCAGGACCGCACGCCTCAGGCAAAGGATAATAGAGCGGACGGAAAAATTTATTCGGAGCGCGGCTCGATTCGTTGCAGGCGAGCACGAGAAGATTCTGTGCCCTCGAAAACGCCGTATAATACGCGCGCCAGTAGTCGAAATATTTTATAAGGTCTTTCGGTTCGAAAGCGGGGCGTTTGAAATATTTTTCTTCTATCAACTGCAAAAGCTGGTCGTATCTTCCTTTGATATAAGTGCCGAGCGAACCGACTATGACTATCGGGAACTCCAGCCCTTTCGCTTGATGTATGGTCATCATGGAGACGCAGCCGCTCGGCGCGTACTCGTCTTCGCTCTCGAACTCCCTTATCCCGCCGTCGTAAAGAAGCCGAAGGTAGAGGTTGAAGAACATCTCCGTAGTATTCTCTACGCGCTGCGGAGTCAGGACCTGTATGTTGTACAGGTATTCGAACTGCTCGACTATCTGCGTAAACTTAGACAAATTCCTCATCGGGCGCTGGTCTTTCACGCCGGAACCTGTGTCAGTGTCGAGTATGTCCGTAAAGGGGGAAAAACCAAACATGCGGTACATCAGGCTTGAATATGAATAATCGGCGGGCTTGCTGAGATTTTTATGATAATCTGCAGTCTCCGTTATCCATTTCTTGAGAGCCGAACTGCGCGGGTCGTTTATCTTCTTCATGGCGTACTCCGCGCAGCCCATGTACCATGTATAGTAATCCTCTTTATACAGGTATTCGTATTTATGTTTCGCCAGATTGTCAAAATACTGCGGGAACAGCAATATCAGGCAGCCTATGATGAGACAGACCTCGTCTCTGTTGAAAAACATATCAGAACGCGGTGAATAGACTGGCACGCCGTTCGCCTCAAGATAGTCTGAAAGAGCTTGTACGTCAGCAAACTTGACCGAGCGGAAGAGAATCGCAATTTGATTCAGATCCTTCAGCTTGCCGGAACTCCTCAGCGCGTTGATGAAACACAGGATGTTCTCACGCCACGCGTTCTCGTCATTCTGCGCGGAGACGCGCACGACGGCCGGACTTGGGATTTCAGGCTTGTGAGGGACTATCGTTTTGCGATACCTGTACCGGTTCCACGAAAAGCCGCCGTGCGTGTGTTCGGGAGATTCCATCCACTTATTGTAAAAATCCACGATTTGCGCGTTTGAACGGTAATTTGTCGTCAGCGGAATAATTTTGCACCGCCCGGCCGGGAATTTTTGCGGGAATTCGAGAATATTCCTGATAGTCGCGCCGCGGAACCTGTAAAGCCCCTGGTCGTCGTCGCCTACGACGCAGATATTCTGCCGCTCGCCAGCGAGCATAAATACGAGACGCTCCTGTATATAGTTCGTGTCCTGATACTCGTCGACCATTATATGCGTGAACTGCTCCCGATACTTCGCAAGGATCTCCGGATGGCTGCTGAACAGTTCGCAGGTCTCACGCTGGAGGGAAGGGAAATCTATCATATTGTTCTCTTCCAGCAAATCGTAATAACGCCTCATAAGTTCGCCGAGCGACGCAATGCGGGAATCTTCCACGTCGCTCGCAAGCTCTTCCGGCGACACAGTCTCTTCGGTAAGGATGTCGAAATAACGTGATAGCGCTTCCGACTGACGCCATGCGCCGCTGCACAAGAGGACTTCCTCAAGGTTGGCTATGTCGCGGAACTTTGAGATGTTGGTGAAAATCATATACTGTTGATCAAATTTATCAAGAATACGGAAATTACGCTTCAGACGCGTATATTCGAGATTATCCTCAAGAATGCGCGCGCATATCGAATGGAACGTGCCGACGTACATCTGCTTCACATCGGACGGGATCCTGCGCCGGATAAGCTCGTTTGAAATGCGCGTGACGAGCTCTTTCGCCGCCTTGTTAGTGAATGTGGCGACTAGGATTTACTCCGGCTTCACGCCGCGTTCCTGCACGAGATATACCGTCCTTTGCACCAAAGTGTAGGTCTTTCCCGTGCCTGGCCCTGCCGTGATAAGCACCGGGCCGTCTGGTGAAGCTATGGCTCTTTTCTGGTTTTCGTTGGCGTTTTCGAAATCGAAACCTTCTGATGCGACATATGGCTCCGCCGCAAGCTCCTCTTCGCGCCCCGCGCCGCTGCTTACAGAGAAAAACGGCGGCGGAGTTGAAGACAGCGGCGCGCCTGCCGCGGACGCATTTCCGCCCGTAGTCTTTGACTGCGCGCCCGCCGCGCTGAATCCACCTGTAGTTTCCGACCGTGTGGAGCTGTATGACGAAGCAACAGCCGCGCTGAAATCGACCGAATCCGCCGCCCGCCGCGGTTCTTCTCGATGCGGCGCTGGGCTCGGATTGTCGTACAAAGGAATCCTGATAACACCGGAAGGCTTCGTATAATGTGCCGCCGTTTCAGGCACAAACGCGGGCCACGGCGAGGCCTCCGCCGTCATTATGCCGTTCTCACGCAGAGCTTTCAGCCACTCGGCTTTATAGAGGCGGTCGAAATTAGGCGTCATTCCGCTTGTTGAAGCAAGAGATATTGGCGTGATGCCCTGTCGTTTGAAAACCTCTTTGATAAGCATCATTTCAGGGGAATAACTTAAATTATATAGGTCTGACAATTTCTTCCCGTTGAAGAGTACGCATTTGATAGAGGGATACGTTGAAAAAAATGACGTAAAATCGTTGAACTTGGGAAGGGATATAGTTGAATCTGCACTGCCTTCCCTGTATGCAAAATGATACATATCCCACAAAGCTATACCGTGTTTTTTTAGAAAGCCAACCTTTTCGGAGTAAGAAAGATTTTTGTCATAAACCGCCTCGAACGCTTCATATACGACCTTCCAAAATCTGTTTGTCCCGTGACGGTAGTATTGCCCAGCCTGAATGGACTTCTCACCAGGCAGACTGCCGAGCACCAACACTCTGGAATTACTGTCAACTACCGGAGGCAGACCGGTTATTTCTGGCATGGCATTTTCCACCTTCTCAGACGCTCTCAAACAACTATATAGATTGTAGCCGGAATTTACAAGAGCAGCACCGCAAACCGGTACAAATCTGCGTCAGAATCCCCAAAACACAAAACCGTCCCTATTAGGACGGCCTACAGATCTTCGCAAAAAATAAAAAGATACAGGACCTAGCCAATACGCTCAATGACCTCATAAAAAAGGAGAAAGAATAGAAGCCGAAAAAATCCAAAGCAGCAAAACAACAAAGCCGCCGGAAACAGCGGCGCTGGCGCTTCAATCAGCTCTTATCTGAGCGTCATGTGCTGCTACAACTGCCGCCGCTATGTATAGTACGCCATATATCCAACTTACCATCGCCTCACTCAATATGGCAAACATAATGGCAAATAAGAAAAATCCGGCAAAAGAGAAAGCGACTGTTTTGGCGCATACGATCAATGCTTTACTTGCCTTGCTCTTCTCTGAAGCTCTCATTATTGCACATGGGTATAAAATACCGAAGTGTATTCCAACCATACAAACACCCAACCCCTCCGGTAAAGCCGCAGTTAGGAAAACAGAAATTGCAGCTTCGGTTATCATCCAACCAATACAGCACAGCGCTAGAATCAGAGGCAAAACGAAGACGACGAATCCCAAGGAATGGCGGTCGATCCCCTTCCATTCAGCCAGCCAAGCCTTTGGCTTCTTTTCCGGCGCAACGTCCGCTTTGCCCGGCGCGCCGCCGCTGCTTTTTACGTCGGGAGCGGCGGGGAGATGAATCTTGCGGCAATCTGTATTTGCTGGCGCTGTCGGTTGAGGACATTTCTGTGCATCGGGTTCGCAGCAAATTTGCTTCGTCACGACGGCTCCGCAGACGTGGCAGAAGTTAGCTTCGTCAGCCAACAGCGCGCCGCATTTGGAGCAGTGTGTATCGTCCCATTGCGGAACTGTAACGCCGCAATTCGGGCAAAATTCCGCGTCATGCTGAAGCCGGGCGCCGCACTTCCAGCAACACTTTTCTGCGTCCGCTGGCGCCGCTTCTATCGCTACTCCGCATTTAGGGCAAAAATTTGCATCTTCCTGTATCGACGCGCCGCATTTCCGACAGTACATATTAAAGCCTCCTAATTCCGCAATGAAGAATTACAGTCCCAGCGCGTAGCTTATCCAGCTGGGCAGTCCCGTTCTGACCCAGTCGCCATTGATGTAACAGCTAAACAGTTTTATGGTAAATTTGTTTTCTTTAGTGTCCCATGTAATGCCAAAAATAATTTGGAGTTTTGATACGCTTCCGGCTGTATTTGGAAAATAACCTTCCATCGACACCCCGTGCATGAAGTTTGCCGGATCCATGCCGATGTATCGCCATCTCACTTTATCCAGATTATATTCCGCAAATTCACCCCAAGAATCACCATCGTCTGAGTACCTTGTCGTTTTCGCGGAGTTAATTATCCGCTGTTTTTGCTCGTCGTCTGCGGCTGGGAGTCTGTTAAGCCCATAGCGTGCGTTTGCGTTGTTATCGACTGCAATAGCCTTGTTATACCATTTCCTAGCGGCATCAAAATCCTGTTCTACACCGCGAGATTTGTCGCCGAAGTGGTAAAGCCATCCGACACAGTACATCGCGTGTGATGAGCCGAGCTCTGCCGCTTTCTTGAACCATTCCATCGCCTTTGCGAAGTCACGGCGCGGCCCTTCCCCTTTGTTGGTGTACATAACGCCTATCTGCTCCATGGCTACGACGTTGCCCTTGGCAGCCGCCTTTTTGTAATATTCCATGGCTTTAGTAAGATCCTTGTTTACCCCTTCGCCGTTCTTATACATATCTCCTATCAGTATTGAGGCAAAGGCCGCTTCTTTTTTTTGACTTGTCGTTTCAGCTTTCTTACACCATTCCAACGCTTTTTGATATTGCTCCAATTCGTAATAGACGAGAGCAATGTGATATAAAGAGCGTTCGTAGATCGCTTGCTTGGTCTCTGATAATGTGTCTTTTCTAGGTGTAATCATTACCGCAATCTCAGCGTATTCTTCTGACGCCTGATGAATTTCTTGTATAAAAATATTTATATTTGTTAACGCTTTTGCTTGATCGTAATATTGCCCTGCTTCCTTATTTGAATATATTTGGGCGAGTATAAGACGCCCGTATTTGCTCCCGTCCTCAACTGCTGCTTCCCCCCATTCAGTCGCTTTTTGAAAATCTGCCGGAGGAAATGTATATTCACTTGCTAACAGAGCTTTCATAGTTGCTTCTTGCCCGGATTGCGCAGCCTTTTCCAGCCAGCCGCGGCCTGTTTCGCTCAACCATTTTCTTTTATCGTCTTTTTCTCCCGAAAACGCTAATCTCGCCATAGCTTTCCATTCACCGCTGTCAGCGGCCTTTTGATATAACCGCCGCGCGTTTTTATAATCACGCGCATTGAAATATAAATCTCCGACAGTCATCATTACTTTGATGTTTCCTGTGTCCGCGGCTTTTTCATAAAATTCGAATCCTTTTGTGAGGCGTTCTTCTTTGCTTAACGTACTGTCGGCCGTGCCTGTGCGGTACATGTCGCCGATGGCAGCGTATGCAAAAGCTGCGTATCCGTTGTCTGCCGCTTTCTGATACCATTCCACGGCTTGTGCATATTCTTGGGTATAATTGCTACATATATTGCCTAGATAATACATGGCTTCGCCGTCGCCTTGTTGGGCGTATCTGGTGAAGATTTCTTGGGCGTTGTCGTAATCGCCGTTTTCATAAATCTGTATCGCTTCGCTGATTGCCGCGTCGCGCTCCTGTTTCAGCTTTTGCTCATACCCTGAGTACCACTTAGTTCCGGCAACGGCGGCTGCGCATAGTATGAATAAACCGCATAGGATATAGGCATAGTATTTTTTAGGGCTTGGCATCGCTATTCTCCTATTTTTATAAATACAACTATATTATAATGATATATATTATTTTTACAATAAATTAATTGTATTAGTTGTTTTAATGTCTCTATAATGTTCATATCTATACAATTATATAGTTGTTGAACGCGCTCACATAATAATGTAGCTTTATGAATGAGGTGAGCGCATGGAGACGTTTGGGGCACGTTTAAGCCGTCTGCGCAAAGAGAGGGGCTTGAAGCGCAGTGATATTGCGGAGCCGCTTGGCATGGACGCCGAGACGGTCGCGCGCTATGAACGCGATGAGCGCGAACCTAAGATTGGCGATGCCGCCGTTATCGCCGGTATTCTCGGTGTGTCTCTGGAATATCTTGCCTCCGGTGTTTCGTCCGTGCAGTCCCATGTTTTTGCGGACGGCTCCAGCGACTGGCTTCTCATTCCTGTGCTGCGCGCCGCGGAATTTTTTGATGCCGCGCCGTCAAAAAATTCAATCGCAGGGTGTACAGACAACATAGCCGTTCCACACTCAATCGTCGGTGCTGTCGATGCTGAAAGGCCTCCTTTCGCTTTCGTCACGCACGACGGCTCGTTCGAAAAATTCTCCATCCGCGCCGGAAGCTGTGTCGTCGTTAATCCGGCTGAACAGGTCTCCGATTTCGACATCGCCCTCATTTTTTACAAAGGCAAGCTCGCGCTGAAGCGTCCGCAGCATACGAAGGACGGCTCCGTGCGCCTTATCTCCGGTGATTTCGGGGGCAGCGCCATCATCGTTCCGCCGGAAGACTCCGCGGACGCGGGCGTTTTCCATATAGTCGGCAAGGCTGTCGCTTACAGGTTTGAAGAAACCGGCAAAATCCGTCACGACATTTAATCCTCGCCTTTTCGGCTTATTATAAAAGGGCCGCGCGCGTTTTTCTTGGACTCACTGTCCAGAAGAGCCGCGCACGGCGCGTCGGTTTGCGAAACGTTTACGATATTTCCAGAACGTCTATCGGAATCGGATAGCCCTTATCGTCGATTTGTTCCGGGAAAAAATAGAAGCCGTCTTCTTTATACATTATGCACCATACCGACGTCCTGTTGGTCCAGTATCCGAGAAATTGTCCCTGATCGGCGATTTTCTTTAATCTTTCCGCGATCGCCGGGAGGATTTCCAGTTCTCCGTCGCCGTTTATGTCGCGGAAAGCCACCTCTGCGTCAAAATGCAAGTCGCCTGCGTAAGCGTCACGGATAGGCTTCCATACCGTGAAATCGCGTTCGGCTTCATGTCCGGCGCCGTCGGACAGAGACACATGGAGAGTGTCGCCCTTCAGGGACGCCGTGACGCGGATGGTCCGCCCCGATATTTTTATCGTCCCGCTTTGCGGCCTTCTGTCGTTGGTCCAGTTCAGAAGGAGCGCCGGGACTGGCTGCGCTTTTGGGCGCATGGCGAGCACGCGTTCTATCGCCTGTCCGTCTGTTATGTCGCCGGTGAAAGCCAGGTGCGCCGCCCTGTATTGCAGAACGGCAAACACAGCCGCCGCAGCAGCGCATATTATGAAGGCTGCGGCGGCGGCAACGCGCAGTTTCCTGCGCCGCCATATATACCGCCGCACCGCCGCCGCGTCTGCGAATCTGTCGTCGGGGTCGAACTTTGCGCATTTCGCGGCGGCTTTTGCAAGCGCGCCGTCGATGCGGAGGCCGGAGGAGAGGGCTTCTATCGTTTTGCCAAATGCGTAGAGGTCGGCCTGCGGGCCGGTCTGGGCGAAGCCGTACTGCTCGGGCGCGGCGTAGCCGCGCGTGCCGAACTGTTCGGTGTCGCGCGTTTCGTTTTCGTCGTAGAGCCGCGCGATGCCGTAGTCTATGAGCTTTATGCCGTCCGGCGTGACGATGATGTTCTCCGGCTTCACGTCGCGGTGTATGATTTTGTTTTCGTGCAGAACTTGCAGCGCAAGCAGGAGCTCGTCGGCGATGCGCGAAAGCGCCTTGCCGGATATTTCACCGCGTTTTGCGAGTTCGCCGAGGTTTTCGCCTGCCGCGTATTCCTCTATTACGATTGTGTCTTCGCCGAAGAAAATTTCATATATTTGAGGAATGAACTGAGATTTGATTTGCATGAGCGCCTCAAATATCAGGCGTTTGTCGCCGTGATAAATTTTTTTGATATATTCGCGCCCGTCTAGCGAAGATTTCACAAGCTCCACGCGGCAGTCCGGTGTCTCGTGCAGCGGCTTGATTGGTTCGTAAAGGGAGAGTTTATATCTCGCAGCGGCAGACAGCATCATGCATCCTCCTTGTCCTTATGCGTTCCGTTGTTATACAATTCTAACATCTTTGAAAAAATACCGGTGATGTCATGGCTGAGATTACGGAAGAACTGCTGAATAAGATAAAGGAAAGCTCGGACGTCGAGGCTTTTGTGAGAGAGAACGAGCAAGTATTTCTCTGCGTTTCGCCTGAAGAATATCTGAACCGCATGATGGAAAAGAAAGGGCTTCGTGTCGCCGACATCGCTGAACGCTCCGGGCAGGGAGATTATGTTTACAAAGTTTTCTCCGGCAGGCGCAAAGCGAGCCGCGATGTGCTGCTTGCTGTATGTTTCGGCATGAACCTGTCCTTTGATGAGGCGCAGGCGCTTCTCCGTTCCGCCGCTTTTGCGCGGCTGGATCCGCGGAACAAACGCGATTCCGTGATTATTTACGGACTCTGTCACGGAGCCGGCGTCGACGAGGTGAACGACATATTATTCGAGCTTGGGGAAAGCACGTTGTAAAAATGTTGGAATAGAAGCTATAAAAACAGGAGGGCGCGAGCCCTCCTGTTTTGCATCGTCCTGAATTGCCGGATTCCCGTTATTCCTCTTCCGCTTTCTTCTCGCCTTTTTTCTTCTCCTTTGTGTAGCTCATGATGAAGCCGGAGAAGGCGCATACGCAGGAGACCCAGACGGAGTAGGTCTTGAGCGAGCTGTTGATGGTTTTGACGAGTTTGCCGTCGCCTATTATGGCGCCGAAGAGCTGCGTGTAGACGAGCACCGCGCCCATTATGAGGAAGAGCGGCAGAGTTATTTCGAAGATTACCATGCAGATGCTGTAGATGGTCTTTTTCATGGACTTTTCCCCCTTATGCGCCTATTATCGGGATTATGCCGGCCATTATCAGCAGCGATATCACGATGACTGGCAGCGCGTAGTGCAGGAGCAGGTCTTTGAATATTACCGCCGGGTCGTCAAGGCCCGCGATGCCGCTCGCGATGTATATCGGCGCGGCCTGCGGCGGCGTGCAGCCTTCGTTGGAGGTGAGGAAGAGGAAGGCTACGCAGCAGGTGACGGGCGGCAGGCCTATGGAGCGCATAGCGGCGTAGGAGAGGGCTCCGATGGCCGTCGTAGTCGCCGTTCCGCTGAAGGGGCCTACCATGAGCGTGATTATGACCGCGACGACTATCATAACGAGGTACGGCGAATAGCCGCCGAGGATGGCGAATATGTCGGAGAATTCTTCCTGGAGGCCGAGGTCGGAGAGTACGCTGGCCGCGGCGAAGGAGAAGAAGAGCTGGCATCCGACTTCGCTGAATTTAGGCGCGGACTTCTGAATCATGTCCTTCCAGCCGGAGAAGCTGTGCGGCAGATATTTCCAGCCTTCAATCATCGTGAAAGTCGTCATAAGGATAGGAATCCACATGACGAGCGAGATGGACTTGAAGGAACCGGAGACGTCGGCGTTGAGCGTCGCCTTTATCGCCTTTCCGACGGGGCCCATCGTGAAGAAGAGCGGGATGAATATCCCGAGGAAGATTATGAACGAGCTGGAGTATTTGCGCAGCTCTTCGCCGAGCGGCTTGAGCTGCTCCTTCGGTATCGGCTTGAGGCCGTCGTGCTTCGCGTAGAAGTAGACGACGAGAAGGCGGTATGCGAGGATTATCAGACCGCCGCCCATGAGGCCGACGTAGAGCTCGTTGCTCGTGAGTTCGACCGCTATCGTCTCCATGCCGAGCAGCAGGAGCATCGAGGACGATGGCGGGAAGACTATTCCGAGGCCTGCGTTGCCCGCGACTATCGTCGTCGCGCGCGCCGTCGTCCAGCCGTTGCCCTTCATCCATGGGATGGTGATGGAGCCGACCGCCGAGGCGTTGCCGGAGCCGGAGCCGGAGACCATGCCGAAGAGCGCGCTCGCGATGGTCGAGACGTAGCCCGAGCCGCCTGCGAAGCGTCCGAGGATGCTGTTGAGTATCTGTATCAGACGGTTGATGACGCCGGTGCGCTCCATCATGAAGGCCATGAAGACGAAGGCCATCGAAGCGTAGACGACCTCCTGCTTAGCCGCGTCGAGCAGCCCGTCCTTCGTGAGCGTCCATGCGCTCTTGTCGCTGAACATTCCGCCGATGGCGACGATGATGATGAAAGTCCAGAGCATCGCCTCCGCCATGCGCCGCTTTAGGACGACGCTTATGATAAGAACTGCGGCGATGTATATTATCAAAGAGTATATACCTACGCCAAATAAATCCATGTTCTGTCACTCCTTAATTTCATTCGATGCATTTTACGCAAAGCATGCCGCGCCGCTTCATTACGCGGCGCGAACCATCGGGCGCATTGCCGGCCCCCTATCCGCTCCTGTCTCGTATCTGTTTCTCGTTTCCCTCCATCTCCGTACTAAATGACGGTGAACGCCGCTGTTTCCCCTCCCTTTTCATAAAAGAGAAAACTTTCACCACCGAGGCGGTCTATAAGTTAAAACCGCCGTCAAGACACATGCGTAATTTTATCACATACCACTTAAGTTTATACTGTGGCTGTGTTGATACCGGATATACTATCTCTTTCAATACGCGGAAACGTTTGGATAAAGTTGGCAAGTTTATAAACTTAAGCTTCTAATGTATGGAACGATGTCTTCGCTTATTTTTCAATCAGATATTTGAGAGTACATGCTCTTAAGTCTCTCTCAAGCATATCATAAGACTTGTCTATGGCGATCTGTTCGTACATGCATAAGAATATAATCTCGGGATACAGTTACTGCACCCCGAGAGAAAGCGAATTTATACAAATTTTCTTGCTTTTGATTACACCTCATTGGTTTAGCAGCGTATAAACAGTACAAACCTTACGCTTTCTCCATAATCACCCCCATGTTCTTTTCGCCGTCCATGTAGGCGGCGAAGTTGCCTTTGTAGACTCGGATGATGTCGCTGCCCCATGGGGTCCATTTGGAGCGCTCGAACCAGTCGATGTTGAATATGTTGCGGTCTTCGCCAGCGAAGACGGGCATGTAGAGGACGCCGTCGACTTCGAGGTCGGAGAAGAAGTGCGTGCCGTAGGAGAGCTCCGGCATGTAGCCGAGGCGCGGGATGCCGAGCTCTACCATGCCGAGGCAGTTGGTCAGCTCGCCGTATTGGACCGGGACGCCGAGCTCGG
Source organism: uncultured Cloacibacillus sp. (assembly GCA_900545755.1). Classification (GTDB taxonomy): domain Bacteria; phylum Synergistota; class Synergistia; order Synergistales; family Synergistaceae; genus Caccocola. The sequence continues at coordinate 23,850 of URAG01000009.1, forward strand.
GGCTGCTGGAGCCGATGCGGCCCGGAGCGACGAGAATGTAAGGATCACCGCGCGATGCTTCGTTGAGCTCGCCTATAAGGCGCGCGGTTCCGTAGAAGTCGTGACGCTCGAAGTATAGGTTGTAGTCAACGTAGACGATTTTATGGATGTCCGGTATCGCTCCGTGAGTGACCATGCGGTCAGCTTGGAGGATGATGCTTTTCTCATCGATCTCAGGCCATTCGTCGATGTCGGAGGCGTTGGTCCAGAAGGGGCGCGACTGGATGAGGCAGAAGGAGTCTTCGACCGGCTCGTATGCGAACTCGATGTCGGCCGGGACGCCCATCTGCGTTTCAAGGAATTTCAGCATTTTTTTTGCGCGGCGGTAGAATATCGGGTATTTGCGCGGGAAATTTTCGAAGGTGAAGCATATCTTGCTTCCTGGCGCAAGCTGCGTCATATTCTTCATTATCGTCGAGAAGGCCCCTTCGCCGTCCTCGCGGCTGAATATCTGCGCATAAGCGGAAAAGTCGGGGTGATACTTGAGCAGCTGCTGCCACTCGCTGTTTATGTCGAGAGTCGTCAGGCGGTTCGGGTGCATCGCGTCTATGGCGTGGAAGTGCTCCTGAGCGATGCCGGCTATTTTTTCAGGAGCGAAGCCCTCGGGGCGCAGTATCGGGTTCGTCAGCGAGACGGTTCGCGCGTAGCCGCGCTTCGTACTCATGGTCCCGAGGCCGAAGACCATGCGCACGAGGCCGTCGTCTTGTCGTATCCTCGTCGTCCAGCGTCGGAAGTTCTGCGAGTAGCCGACGCCGCCCATCGTGGGATAATAGTAGCGTCCGCGCCAGCGTCCCGCCATACGTATGATGATTATTCCCATGTCGTCGTCGCCGAGCTTGTGTCGCTTTCTGTAATCTTCGGCGGCGGGGAAGAAGGTGCGCGAATATATGCGGCGCACTTCGTCCTCGACTGCCCGCGCGCGCTCCCCCAGCGTCCCCGTGTTGTTGCCGAGAAAGGTGCTGAGGTATTTGCCGGCGAAGGAATGCTTCACGTCGTCTTCAAGACGGCTGGAGCTGCGTATGACGACCGGATCGTTCATCTCTGACAGGAATTCGCGTATGCGTAGAGACGCTTCTTCCGGCAGCGGCGTCAGAAGAAAGACGCGTTCGATGCCTTCGGGGTCGCCGCAGGCGAGCAGCGTGTCGAGCGAAGGCACTTGCTCAAGGAATTTATGGAATATCTCTATGCTGAGGTATATCGAGCGCGGAACTTTGACGCGGCTCATGTCCGGGTCGCCGCTGTCTCGCAGCTTGCGCAGCGCGAAGAGCAGCGAGCGCCCCTTGCCCCCGATCGTCCCTTTGCCGCATATCAGCGGTGCAAATTCGGGGTCGTCGTGGGGCTGCCACGCAAAATATTGTTCCTTTGCCTTTTCGGCAGAGGTCATCGTTACTCACCTTCCCCGTCGGTTCTGTCTATCACTATGCCGGTTTCTGTGTCTCCGTCGAGGAGTACGTCGAAAAGTCCCTCGTAGTGCCTTACGGCGGGGTGGGACGTTTTTTCCCATTTGTGGCTGTCGAACCACGCTCTGTTGTACACGTTATTGCGCGCGCCGTCAAATACCGGCAGATAGAGGATGTTGTCGCAGTCGAGGTCGAGGAAGAAGTGCGTGCCGTAGGAGAGCTCAGGGGCCATGCCCTTCTGAGGGATTCCGAGCTCGACTAGGCAGCCGGAGTTTGACAGCTCGTCGTAGCGCACTGGGACGCCTAGCATCGGGTTCGAGCTTCCCCAGCGGCCGGGGCCGACAAGTATATAGCGCTCGCCGTCTAGTTTGTCGTTCTCTTCGCCTACGGCGCGCGCGACATCAGAGAAGTCCGCCTTTTTGCCATAAATTTCCGGGTCGACGTAGATTATATGCTTCGTGCCCTCAAGCCTTCCGTTCGCCACCATGCGGTCGCCGCGCAGGATCGTCCTCTCGAGCGGCACTTCGGGGATCTGCACCTTGCCTTTGTCGTCATAGACGGAGAGCGGACGCATCTGCACCAGCGTGAAGCGGTCGTCCGACGCCTCGTAGGCGAACTCCATATCGACCGGAAGCTGAAGCTCTTTTTCGAAGAGCGGCAGCAGCTTGCGGATGCGCGCGAAGAGCTTCGGGCAGCGGCTCGGCAGCTCTGAGAAGGTGAAGACGGGGCGCGGCGCGTTCATGTTGCTCGTGTCTGTATGAATCCAATGGAAGGAGTTGTCGTCGAACCACTGAAGGTAAGTCTGCGCCATTCGGTGTTTTTTGAGAATGTCCTTTATCGTATATGCGACGTGCTCGGAGGCGAAGCCCTTCTTATCGAGGTCTATGTAGTCGTAATGCTCCTGCGAGTGAGTCACTATTTCGTGCGGCTTCGTACCTTCGGGGCGCAGGTTGGGGTTCGTCAGATAAAAGGTGCGCGCGTAGGCCCTGTCGACCGTGCGCGTGCCGAGGCCGAAGCATATGCGCGCGACGCCGTCGTCTTTCTTGATGCGCGGCGACGGGCGGCGGAAAACTTTAGAGAATGCCGCTCCGGCAAGCTCTGGATAGAACATCTTGCCGTACTGCCGTCCGGCGATGGGCTGGATGAGCGCCGCCATGCGCTCGCCGCCCCATTTGATGCCGTGCTTGCGCTTGTACTCGCGCGCGGCGGGATTGTAGGTCGAAGCGTAGACCTCCTTTATCGCGGCTTCGAGCTGCGCGCGCCGTTCTTCGCGCGTGCCAGAGTTGGAAGAGAAGCACGTGGCGTATTTGCCGGCGAACGACAGCTTAACGTCGTCTTCGAGCGTCGAGGATGAGCGGACGCAGAGAGGGCTCTGGATGAGGTCGAGTATCTTTTCCAGCGGCTCGTCCAGCGAATGCGGGAGCTTCGCCTCGGCGCAGGCTTTGTAGATTATCGGGCCGTCTGTGTGCGCGCGCAGGTTCTCCAGCTTTTCCCAAAAGTTGTTAAGCTCCATGAACTCGTTGAATACCGACGTCGTTATGACGAAGGAGTAGTCCGGCAGATGCACGTCGTCAAGCAGGCCGTTCTTCGATAAAACGAAGTGGGCGAACGAAAGCCCCTTCGCCTTGCCGCCGATGCGCCCGTCGCCGATGAGCCAGCCGCGCTCCTCATAATAGGGATAAGGGTCGAAACTCTTGTAATACTCTCCGTAGTCCATAAAATCCACTTCCTCCTGCCTTTCCGGCCCTTCTCTTCCGGACGGATTTAGAAAACATAATTTTTTTTATTATATAACGTTTGTCCGCGCTGCGGCGCTGCAATTTAACGTATTAAAAGAGCAACTCGTCGCGTTGCGCGCCTTTACGAAACTGTAACACAAAAAAATATGTGAACCGCCACGGCGGTACGTTTCTGCTGTACTATTTACATAACAGGGAGACCTGACGAACAGGCGGGAAGTGATAGCGGATGATAATGAACAACAGGGAGCTCAGCTGGCTGGTTTTCAACGACCGCGTGCTCCAGGAGGCGCAGGACAAGAGCGTGCCGCTGATGCAGAGGCTGCGCTTCCTCGGTATTTTTTCGAATAATCAGGACGAATTTATAAAGGTGCGCGTCGCGAAGCTGATACGGCTGAGCCAGCTGAAGGGGCTGAAGCCGTCGCAGCAGGCGAAACGGCGCGAGGCGGTGGAGATCCTTCCGCAGCTTTACGCGCACATGGCGGAGTCGCAGGAGAAGTTCGACGCGACGTACGACGCTATCCTTAAAGAGATGGCGGGAATCGGCATAAACGTTGTTAAAGAGACGCAGCTGACGGAGGAACAGGCGAAGTTCTGCATTGACTATTACGCATCTGTGGTCAGCGAGCGCATCGTGCCGTTCCTGGTGCGCAAGACTATGAAGATGCCTTTCCTCAGCGACGGGGCCATCTACCTCGGCGTAAAAATGACCGGCGAATCGACGCAGAACGCGCGCTACGCGATAGTGCAGATTCCCGTCAGCAGCGCATGCCCGCGCTTCGTCGAGCTGCCGCCCTCCGCGCCGGGTCGCCGCGACATAATTTATCTCGACGATATAATACGCTTCTGCCTGCGCGAGATTTTCTTCATGTTCAAATACGATCAGATAAGCGCGCATACGCTGCGCGTGGTGCGCGACGCGCAGATAGACATGGACGACGACATCTCGAAGAGCCTGATGGAGAAAATGGAAGAGGGCATCGAGAACCGCAACTTTGGCGACCCCGTGCGTATAATCTACGACAAGGACATGCCGGCGGACCTGCTTCAGCTCATCGTCAGCAAACTCACGGCTAAGAAGGGACACGGCCCGTCGCTCGACCCCGGCCGCCGCTACCACCTAAAGCGCGACCTTATGAAGTTTCCGCGCGTTGCGCCGCAGCTTGAAGAAAAGCTGCCGGCGCAGCTGCGCCATCCGCTCATCAAGCCCTTCGCGAGCATCCTCGAAGTCGTCTCGCGCCGCGACGTTATGCTGCACTTCCCGTACCATACATTCAACCACGTTATAGATTTCCTGCGTGAGGCGGCGATAGACCCGAAGGTTGAGAGCATTTTCATCACGCTCTACCGCACAGCGGAACACTCCAAGGTCATCAACGCGCTGATAGGCGCGGCAAAGAACGGCAAGCACGTCACTGTCGTTATGGAGCTGCTGGCACGTTTCGACGAGGGGCAGAACATAGAATACGCGGACATACTCCAGCGCGCGGGCGTTCGCGTCATTGACGGCGTGGCGGGGCTCAAAATCCACTGCAAGCTGATACTCGTCGAGCGGCGCGAACGCGGCGGCACGCGCGGCTACGCCTACGTCGGCACAGGCAACTTCAACGAATCGACGGCGAAGATATACTCCGACTTCGGCCTGCTCACCTGCCGCCGCGAGATGGTCGCCGACGTGTGCGGCGTCTTCGACTTCATAGCGGCGCACAGGCCGCTCGAATGCCGCGAGCTGCTGGTCGCGCCCTACAATATGCGGCAGACCTTCGAAAAGCTCGTCGAAGATGAGATAAAGAACGCGCAGAAGGGCAAAGAAGCCTACATCAAGGCGAAATTCAACAGCCTCACCGACAAGGATATGATAAACTTGCTCTACAAGGCGAGCCGCGCGGGCGTGAAAATAAGCCTCATTGTGCGCGGCGCCTGCTGCCTCCAGCCCGGAGTGCCGGGACAGAGCGAAAATATCCGCGTGATAAGCATCATCGATATATACCTTGAGCACGCGCGCATGGCGATTTTCTGCAACGGAGGACGCGAGAAAATATTTATAATGAGCGCGGACTGGATGACGAGAAACCTCAGCCGCCGCATAGAGGTGGGCACGCCCGTCTACGACGAGGCGATACGGGAACAGCTCCGCAGGGTCTTCGAGCTCCAGTGGAACGACAACGTCAAGGCTCGCGACATGGCGGTCTTCGGAGCCAACCAGTATTCCGCAGGAAACGGCGGAAGCGAGAAATGCCGCTCGCAGCTCGCGCTACACGAATTCTACAAAAAAGCGGCGGAGGAAGAGGCCGAAAAATGAAAAACATGAATACAATCGCGGCTATAGACATCGGAAGCAACGCCGTGAGGTTTCTGATAAGCAACATCGAAGAAGATTCGGACAAGAAATGCCGCAAAGTCGCATTCCTGCGAGTACCTGTGCGCCTTGGAGAGGACGCTTTCACAAGCGGCACGATAAGCCCGGAGCGCCGCGCGCGGCTCTGCGAGGCGATGCAGTCCTTCGACCACCTGATGAAGGCCTTCGGCGTGCGCGCCTACCGTGCATGCGCGACGAGCGCGATGCGCGACGCGAAAAATGGCGATGAAGTGCTCGCCGAGATAAAAGAAAAAAGCGGCATCGACGTCGAAATAATCTCCGGCGAAACCGAAGCCGAGATAATCTACGCAGCGGCGCAGCCGTTTATAGCCTCGTCGGGCGGCGGCGGGGAAAAGAACTCTCTGCACGTAGACGTCGGCGGCGGCAGCACCGAGGTCGTAGTCTACGCCGAGGGGCGCGTCGCGGAGTCGCACTCCTTCCCGCTCGGCACAGTCCGCCTGCTCAACAAGGCCGTCTCAAGCGAGGAAAAAGACGACTTCAAAGCCGCGCTGCGCGAAATCGGCGGCAAATACTCGATACAGCGCATAATAGCCTCAGGCGGCAACATCAACAAGGCGCAGAAACTCCTCAACAAACGCGAAGGCGAGCCCGTCAGCTACATAGAGCTCAAAATGCTCTACGACATGCTCAAAAAAATGACCTTCGAGGAGCGTATCAAGAACTTCAAACTGAACCCCTACCGCGCCGACGTAATCATCCCAGCGCTGAAAATCTTCCTCACCATCAGCAAACTCTGCGGCGCGCCGAACCTCATAGTCCCGCAGGTCGGCTTAGTCGACGGCATAATAGCGAAGCTCTTCGCGGAAAGGCGTTGCGGATAAAAGCATATTTTAGCCTGCGACATCGTGGTAGGGACGTTGCTAATACACAAAAAACGGCGGGCCGTCTGGCCCGCCGTTTCGTTATGCGTACTGAATGATTGCCGTGCGGCGTTCCCGTGCGTAAAACGCGCACGTTACTTCGTTGCGGTAACGGCGTAGCCGCCGTCCTGTTCCTTCCATTCGGTCTTCCATCCGGCGTTCTGCGCGAAGCGCATGACGTTTTCGCGCGAGGTGACGGTGTCGACGAGGATTTCGACTACGCCGGAGCTGTGCTTGTCGAGCACTCTTTTCGTCTCGATGACGGGCTGCGGGCAGGAGAGGCCGCGCGCGTCCACTGTGATTTTGTCCATAATTACACGCCTCCTAGTTCATTCTGTGTTTGAAAGCGAATCCGACGGCAAGGCAGAAGACGAGCCCGGTTATCGTCGCTGGTATGCCGAAAGCGCCGATTCCGGTCGCGGAGCTTGCGAGCGAGAAGTTGTGCGCGAAGGCCGCGCCGACCAGCATTCCCATCACAAAGCTGCCCGCGTCGGAGTCGCCCTCGCCGGACATGATGAGCATACGTCCGGGGCAGCCGCCCGCGAGCGTGAAGGCGAGGCCGGAGAGCACCATGCCTAGGAAGTTCCACAGCTGCATAGTATGGGCGACTGGCTGTCCTTCAAATCCGGGCTTGAACTGTCCGAGCGCGAAGTTCGTCACGAAGGCCGCGACGATAAAAGCCGCGATGCCTTTAAAAAGATGGCTGTCTCTGATCATGATAAGGTCGCGGACCGCGCCGATGGTGCAGAAGCGCGTGCGCTGCGCCAGCCAGCCTACTATCAGGCCGGCCGCGAGAGAAATGAGCATAGGCGCGTGCGCCGCTCCAGGGCCGCTCTCAGAGAAGAATATCGGGCCTGTGCCCTTAGGCCCGAAAAGAGGCTTCGTAACGGTTCCCTTCGGGCCGAGCAGCGGGCGCATAAAGAGCAGGACGAGTATGACGGCGGCGAAGAGCGGCATTATAAGCCCAGCAGCCTTGGGCGTCGGGCGCGACGGGCCGAGGCTGAAACCGCCGTAGAGGAACCATACGCCGATGGCGATGCCGACGATGAGCCCCGCGATGCCGGCGATTGCGTTCCAGTCTCCGCCCGCGAGACGCAGATATGCGCGCCACGGGCAGCCGAGGAAGACGAGCGCGCCGATCATCGCGAAGAAGCCGAGCGCAAAGCGCACCATCGGCGACGAGCCGCCGCGCGGCCTGTATTCAGAGAAGGCGAGCGCCGAGCCGAAAGCTCCGAGGATGAAGCCCGCGATTTCGGGGCGCAGGTATTGGACTATTGCGGCGCGGTGCAGCCCGAAAGCCCCCGCAATGTCGCGCGTGAAGCAGGCGACGCAGAAACCCATGTTGCCAGGGTTTCCGAATTTTACGAGAAAAGCGGCTATTACGCCTAAAATCAGCCCCGCGACTGCCGGGCCGTTCTTTGACATAAGCAGACGATCCATTTGCTTTTACCTCCAATTAAGTTTGGGATATAAAATCAGAAACATCAAGCGAAAACGCACGGGTGGGACTGCCGCGCCCACATACGCGGCTGCGGCGGCCTCTCTGGCCCGTCCGCGCAGGACATAGAACAAATGCAGATATTCGTCCTTTGTTTACGGATGGGGATGGAAAAGACGCGAGAGCGCGCCGCGGCGGACGACAGACCCGTTACACGAGCCGATACCGGCAAATCACGTCATCTGGCGCACTCTCCCTTCCGGCCGAAGATATTCAGCCACATAATTATGATAGTCACAAACCGCGCGTTTAGCAATTATTTCAGAAAAATTGCGGTTGTGCGCAAGCATAATAAAAGGGAAACGGGCGTAAAGAAGCCTCAAACGCGCATGGCGCTCTCATCTTTGTTCTTTGTCAGGCTTTGATAATATCGGCGCATAAAGCGGGCGCGCGGGAGCGGCGGGCTTTCGCGGCTGCGGGGCGGGATAAACTAAGCGCGCGGCACGCCCGGCTCAGAGCCGCACGGTTAGCCGCGCTGACAATCCGCAATCATCGCACAAGGTCACTGGGACAAACTTCCGTTATAAACGCCGCCGCGCCATGTTTCCTCAAATTCAGCTTCATCGGCGGCGAAGGCGCGGAAACCCTCGCCCCACACGCCGGCGTTCAATTCTTCCGCCGTGGGAATGGGGACGGCTTCTATAGCGTCGCGGTATAGGTCGTCTATTCGCTCAACGCACCCGTCGCGGAATATTTCTATCGCCCTGCGGCAGAAGCGCCCGCCGTTCAAATCCGCTTCGTAGAAATATACGACGGGCATGTCGTCCGCCTCGTATTCCATGAACAGCCTGATATATTCAAAACGAGACGCGGCGCCATGCCCCATTTTTCACCGTATGCGGCTACATCGCCGCCTTGAATATCTTCTCCATGTCCACGGCGAAGAGCGGCTTCATCGTGCCTACGCCGTTTTCAAATTTCGACTCGCATTTCTTCGCCATTTCCTTTATCTGCTCGTCCGTCGGCTCTATGCCTAGCCCGCGTAACGAGACGGGCATTTTTATCTCGCGGTAGAAATCCTCCATAGCGGCTATGCCTTTGAGCGCCGTTTCTTCGTCCGTCGCTGCGGGCGTTACGCCGAGGACTTCCGTCGCGAACTTCGCGAAGCGTGCGGGGTTCTCTTTATAGACGTAGCGCGCCCAGCTTCCCCAGACCGCCGCAAGCCCCGCGCCGTGCGCCACGTCGAAGATAGCGCCTATCTCGTGCTCGAGCTGGTGCGTGGCCCAGTCGCCGCCGTCTGTGCCGCAGCCGGTCAGGCCGTTGTGCGCAAGGCTGCCGGCCCACATAACCTCGGCGCGCGCGTCGTAATTTTCGGGCTCAGCCGCGAGGATCTTCGCGTTCTTTATCACCGTGCGCATCAGCGCCGCGGCTATACCGTCGGTCAGCTCCATGCTTCCCCCGCCGCCGAACCACCGCTCCATCGTGTGCATGAGGATGTCGGTGCAGCCGCATGCCGTCTGGTATGCTGGCAGGGTCATTGTCAGCTCTGGATTCATGACGGCGAATTTGGGGCGGCAGAGGTCGTTGCCGTAGCCGCGCTTAGTTTTTGTCTCCTCGTTGGTGATGACGGACGAGTTGCTCATCTCGCTGCCCGCGGCCGCTATCGTAAGGACGGAGCCGACTGGCAGGCAGGCGCGCGGGACGCGGCGGCGCGCGTAGAAATCCCATACGTCGCCGTGCTCTTCGTCGGCGACGCCATAGGCTATCGCCTTCGCTGAGTCTATGACGCTGCCTCCGCCCACGGCTAGTATGAAGTCCACGCCCTCGCGGCGGCAGAGTTCTATCCCCTTGTTCACGAGCGAAAGGCGCGGGTTGGGCACGACGCCGCCGAGCTCTACGAAATCGATGCCGGCCTCGCGCAGCGACGCGCGGATTCTGCCGAGCAGCCCCGTGCGTTCCGCGCTTCCGCCGCCGTAGTGCAGCAGCGTTTTTTTGCAGCCGAGTCCGGCGACGAGCTCGCCCGTCTTGCTTTCGGCCCCGCGTCCGAACACTACCTTCGTCGGAGTGTAATATGTAAAATCCTCTATCATTGGAAAAAGTTCCCCCTCGCGCGCTTTTTGCGCAGAATTTTCTTGCTCTCTTGAATTATAGCGTTAAGCGGCGTAAGCGCGCGAGACGCGCCGGGATTTTACCCCGTCCGCTATAATAAAGCGGTGTCAGTACTCTTCGGAAGGAGGCGCGTCAGATGAAACGTGCTCGTAAGTTTACCGCCGCGGCGGCGTTTTTGCTTTATCTCGCGGGCTTCGCGTTTCCGCGCGGTGCGGAGGCAGTCCGCCTCACTATAGATATTCCGTCGGTGACGGAGACGGTGCTCGAGTCGGGGCGCGATTTCTACGTCGCGGGGCGCATAGACCGCGAGGGCGTGCCGGCGGAGGAAATGCCGCTCGACATCCGCGTCGAGGTCGCAGACGCCGGATTGATGCGCGACAATATACGCAAGCCGGTGCGCGTCGTCGAGAGCCGCGTCGGTAAAAGCGGCGTGACGGAGCCGCGCGACGTGCTTTTCGGCTACGCGGGAATCGCGCCGTGGGTCAAGCTCACGCGCGAAGAGCTCGCGGCCTCGCCGCCGCCCGACCTCGTCTTCCGCGCGGAAGAGCCGACGTCGTTCCTCGACCCGCGCGTCAAGGCCGCCGTGACCGAGGAAGGCTACGCGGCGCTCGTGCAGGGCGGCGTCACGAAGGAATACGACAGCGATTATTCCAAAATCTACGACGCGGACCTCGAATGGAACTACTTCCGCGTAACGGTCAGCGCGCTGCACGAGGGGCGAGTCGTCGCGGAGGTTTATAAGGACGTTATGCTCGGCTCCGTGCCGGACAAAATTCTGACGCGCTTCTCGCCGCCGGAGCATTTCGCCAAGTCATCGGCGCTCGCGCGCGAACGCGGCTGGCGCATATACCTTGACCCGTTCGCGGGATACTGGGGCGTAGGCTTGCCCGCGCCCTGCGAGATCCCCGTCCGCTGGCGCGCGAACGACGCGCTGGAATATTCCTCGGGCTTCGTACACGCAGTAATTTACAACATCTCGGAGGGCAGCACATCGCAGAGCGTCGAGCTCGGGCGCATGGCCTTCGACGGGCGCATGTTCCGCGGCGACGAAGTCCTCTTCTACGCTTACGACATCGGCGAGCCTGCGCTGGCTTACGAAGGGCGCGACGGCGAAGCGCGCCGCGAAGGGGAGCTCGTGCGTCTCGCGGAGGGCGAGCGGCTGCGCTTCTCGCGAGCCGAGATAGGCGAACGGCCCGCAAAATATTTCCCGCGCGAAAACGCTGGACGCGTGGACTGGAACGTCTACAACTCCGTCGCCTTCCGCCCCGGCGAAGCCGTGACGCTTTACGGCGTAGTGACGCCGGTCCAGCCGATGCTCTCCGAGGTTGAGCCGAACGACGACGGTACATATTCGATAAAGAACAGGATAACGACGCTGCGGCTGCGCGCCGAGGAGATAAGCCGCGGCGAGGTGATAATCGACGAGTTCCCAGTCGGCCTCGAACGCTTCTACGACGCGGCCGAGCCGGACAAGGGTTCGCCCTCGATATACGAATTCCGCCGCACTCTGCGGCTGCCGAAACGCGAAGGCAAAAGCCTCTACACCGTGAAGACGCAGGGCTTCGACGCGCACGGCGAGCCAGTCGAGGGTACGGATACGATTTTCTATCTCTGGGTGCGGTGAATAAGGCTGGGATATACTGCATTACCTTTCCTTACTTGAAGGACGTCGCGGCGCTTACCCACATGAAATCGCCGCCGCGTCGTGCAAGGGCGAGACAGCTCGCCTGCGCCGCGCGGCGGGAAGGCAAAATACATTTCGTTTGTAAACTAACGGACTATAATTGACATCGGGCCTCCACGCACGCCGCGGGGCGGCCCGATGTTTTTAACCTTTCACCTTATTTCAGCTTTCCATATTCCACGTCCGCAACCGGTTCGAGCCATGTCGCCGGGCCAAGCTCTGGGTGGATTTCTATCGCTATGTGCGAGAACCATGAATCGGGGGCCGCGCCGTGCCAGTGCTTGACCTCGGCGGGGATTTCGACAACGTCGCCCGCGTGAAGCTCGCGCGCCGCCTTTCCCCACTCCTGGTAATAGCCGCGCCCGGCGGTGACGAGCAGTATCTGCCCGCCACGGTGGGTGTGCCAGTTGTTGCGGCAGGCGTGGGCAAAGGTGACGTTCGCGACGGGGCATGGCATCCCCGTCAGCATTTTGAGCCAGACTTCGCCGCTGAAGTTTTCGTTGTCGAACCTTTCCCCGGCTGGGAAAATTAGATTATCTTTGAAATCAGCCATCTTCGTTCCCTCTATTTATAAGATTTCCTGTAGATTTCGACGCAGTCCTCTACAGAGAGCTCCACGCGGTCGTTGACGAAGAGCCAGCACATCGAATCCATAGCGTTTTTCGCCATCTTCTCAAACTCGTCCGGCGTTATGCCGTAGCTGGACATCTTGAGATCGCCTACGCCGCATTCGCGCTGCAAGTTCGCGAGCGCCGTTAGGAAGTCTTCGGGCTTCGAGGCATCGTCCATGCCCATCGCGCGCGCCATGCGCACAAAGCGCTCCGGCGCAACGCCCTTCTTGATGAAGAATTCATAGTAGGCGAGGCTTATCATTATGAGCCCGGCTCCGTGCGGAAGCTCCTGGTGGTAAGCGCTCATCGCGTGCTCAAGCGAATGCTCGCTCGTACAGCAGCCGACGCACATCTGGATGCCGGAGAGGTAGTTGCCGAAGGCGACTTTCGCGCGCGCGTCTATATCCTTACCGTCGCGCACAGTCGCAGCGAGGTTGCGCCCGACGTTCTCTATTGCGGTGATGGCGACCATATCGCTCATGAGGTTCGCCTTGTTCGAGATGTAGCCCTCGGTGCTGTGGAAAAGCGCGTCGAATCCTTGATAGGCGGTGAACTTAGGCGGCACGCTAGTCATCAGCTCCGGGTCGATTATCGCAAGGACGGGGAAGAATTTTTCGCTGACGATGCCGGTTTTTTCGTGCGTCTCCGGGTTGGTTATAACGCCGCCTGAATCCGTCTCGGAACCCGTGCCCGCAGTCGTCGTTATCGCGACTATCGGGAGCGGGTTGCGCTCCGGCGTTTTCCTGCCTCCCGTCCCGCTCTGCACATAATCCCAGAGGTCGCCGCCGTTCGTCGCCATCAGTGCGATGGCCTTCGACGCGTCCATGACGCTGCCGCCGCCGAGCGCTACGACGAAGTCACAGCCGTGCTCGCGCGCGAAAGCCCCGCCCGCCATGACCGTCGATTTCAGCGGGTTGGCCTCGACCTTGTCGAAGACGAAATATTCGACGCCTGCCTTCGCAAGCTGCTCTTCCGTGCGCGCTAGGTAGCCGTTCTCGCGCGTAGATTTCCCGTTCGATATGACGAGCATCGCCCTCCTGCCCGGCAGTTCCTGCTTGTGCAGATTGTTCAGCTCGCCCGCGCCGAAAAGCGCCTTCGTCGGTACGTACATCAAAAATTTATCCATTTATAATTCTCTCCTTTCAGATTACGCTCCATATTAAATCCACCATTATCAAAATAACACTTAAAGCCGGCTCAAGGTCAAGGGCTAGCCGGCACGAAAAAATCCCCGCCGTGCGGCGGGGATTCCATTCGTCCAAAATATTCGCTTAAGCCGTAACCATGTCGCCGCACAGGACGAGCACAGCTTCGTTCTCGCCGCCGTTCTCCCAGCGGTGCGGGACGAAGGCGTCGAAATAAAGCGAATCGCCCTCGCTCAGTTTGCAGCTTCCCGCATTGCCGTAATAGAAACAGACGCTTCCGCTCACGACGTAAAAAAATGCGTCGCCCGGCACCGGCTGCCCCAGCTCAAGCGTCGCGCCGCACGGCAGAACGGCTTCGACCGGCTGCATTTTCGCGCTGCGCCGCATCGTCAAGTAGCGCAGCGTCACGCACCCGTTGTCCCCAGCCTGCACGACGAAGCCGCCGCCTCTGCGCACCGGCGTGATCGGCTCGCCCCCCTCGGGCTGCGTCAGGACGGAGACAGCAACGCCGTAGACCGCAGCGAGCCTGCGCATACTGTCTATGCTTGGCTCCGACTTCCCCGTCTCCAGCTTCGAAAGCTGCGCGACCGACAGTCCTACGCGCTGCGATAGCGCTTCCAGAGTCCAACCGCGTTCCTTACGGTACCGTCTTATGGTTGCTGAAAAACTCATAGCGTCGCCTCGCTTTCATAGTTGGATATGGAGATTGAAATCTTGTTTTTCAAATAATTGTTACTCTATACAAAGTATAGCCTCGCCTATAGTGTCAGTCAATAACAATAACTTTTTCATCGTTCATATAGAAAAAATGAATTTATATATTTTTATATAAATTCAGCTCGCCATGCAAAAGGATGCAACGCGCGAAAACTCTTCCCGGCTTCTTGAGGTTCCAAAAAGTTAAGATAAATCAAATGAAAAATACTCTTTTAAGCGCTGCGTACTGCGCTTCCTGCAACGAAAGCCCGCGCACGCCCCGCCCGGCCGTGCTGAAAACCGCCCAGGAGTGAAATTCCCGCTTGACACATAAGCGGCAAGTCACTATAATTGCTCATGTTGTTTGGGGGTATAGCTCAGTTGGGAGAGCGCTTGAATGGCATTCAAGAGGTCAGGGGTTCGAATCCCCTTATCTCCACCATTAAAAATAATCGCCGGGGTAGATTGTTCTACTCCGGCATTTTTTATGCTTTTCCCCGCATATGCAGATTTCTTCTGGCGGGCTTTTTAGCGTCTTTGCCTTATAAATCATAGAGCGAAGTCATATCCACCGTTGTGCCCCATAAGTCATGTCGTCAGTACAGCCAGGAAGAGAGTCAGCTTGTGTAGGTGTAAGTACGGCGGCGTATGTGCGCCGACAACGCAGATATTCGGTGTCATCTTAGATCTTCTCTCCCAAATTTATGACGCTATCAGCCTCATGGACTTATAACACAGACATCCAGATACAAAAAGGCCGCGCGCGCTGTGACAAGCGAGCACGCGCGGCGGCGTAAGAAAATACGGAGTCTTAGTCCTCAGGGAAGTTTTCCGCTATGACAGAGGCGATTTTCTTCACGGCTTCCTCCACCAGGACCTTTCCTGTCTGCGCGCAGGCGCCTTCCGCGCTTGCGAACATTCCCGAGGCGGGGAGCTGTTCTCTGCGCTGCGGGAAAACCTTATACGGCTGAGGCTCCGGTATGAAACCGGCGTCAGCAAGTTCTTTTTTCACAAGTTCCGGATAGAGATATGTCATGATGGAGGTTTCCGTCAACGCTGCATGTTCGGCAACCCAGCCGGGCCATTTATCCCCAAAGAGATCGTCAATAAGCCCGTCGCTTATAAAGTCCCACCAGTTGACCGATACGGCTCTGACGCCTTCACGTCCCTCAACCGCAAGCTGCACGCCCTCCATGACGAAGGCGTAGCTCTCCATGTGGCCGTTCATTATTACTACGTTTTTAACTCCGTTGCGGAAAAGCCCCCTGACGACGTCGCGCACAAGCAGCGTCAGCGTGGAGCCGTCAAGGTTCAGCGTCCCGGGCCATGCGTCGCTTTCTTTTGCATACGTATGGAAAATGGGCGGGAGCATCGCCAGCCTGTCAATCCGAAAAGGCGGATTGCACATCTCGGCCAGCCGGTCCGCTATCCCTTCCGCGATATAAAGATCGGTGCCGGTCGGGAGATGCGGCCCATGCTGCTCGACAGAGCCGCTCGGTATCACGGCAATCATGTCTCCCCGACGTTCCTCTATCTCGCGCCACGTCATATCAGTCCATCTTCTAATTTTGCCCATCTAAATCCTTCTTCCTGCCTTTTATAAGCCTTCCGCCGGCACGACGCCGTACTCTCCAGTCAGCGTATCAATGGCGATCAGGCATTCGGATCCGTTTCTAAATTTTACGCGCCATATCAACGCCGCCTTGTAAACAAGAGAGGCGGAGCTGATGTTGTAGCTTATATCCGCCCAAACGCGCGCCTTTCCGCGCACGAATCCGCTGACGGCCTGCATGTAACGGCCGCCGTCCACGTCTTTCCACGATACGCGCGGCCGCACGAGCTCAGATTCCAAGACCTCAAGCTCCTCCGCGCACGCCTGCGGAGGATAGGCGATATCCCCGGTAACCGCGTTCACAGCAAGCCGGCGTGGCAAGACGCGCCGTTTCATCAGAGGATACTTGACCGAGAGATCGAAGCTTACAAGCCAGAAGGGCGAGAAATACCGCCCTTCCCGTTCAAAATATACCGCCTCTTCCGATACTCTAGAGGGCAGCTTCGCCAGCCGCATCGGCCAGCACTGTATTATCAAAGCCATTCCTCCGTTCAGCCACAGCGGCGCAGGCCTCCGCGCTCACAGCTGCGGACGCCCCCGCAGCCACGGAATGCGGTACGTCGCCGTAAGCTGCGGCGCAGTCGAACATCTCAATAGACCGTCCCTTCGGCGGTTCGGTCATCAAAGATACGACAACGATGACGGCTACCGCGACGGCGAGCCCCCAGAGGAAGGGATGCACGCCCAGCGGAGTTCCAACCGCCGTCGCCCCTGTGTAGACGACAAGCGAAGATATCATGCACGCGCCAACGCCTGCAGCGGTAGTGCGCTTCCAGAATATGGAAAAGAGGTTCGGGATGCCAAAAGCGAGCGCCATTCCGCCGAAGACGAATATTACTATCGTAAAGACGAGCGCTGGCGGATTCATCGCAACGATAAAGGAGACGCATGCGACAATCAGCACAAGCGCGCGGGCGATCATAATACGCTTCTTCTCTGGAATTTCCTTTTTAGAGAAACGGTTGAGCAGGTCATGGGCGATGGTCGAAACGAGCAGCAACAGGAACGAGTCGGCCGTCGACATCAGCGACGCCACGGCGGCGGAGCTTAAAAAGCCGGCCAGGAACGGAGGAAGCACCTTGAACCAGAGCATTACCCCGGCCTGTTCGACGTCGGCAAGATTTTCACCCAGTATAACGCGGGCGAGGCTTCCGGTCATGTAATAGACGAAGCTGAACAGCACGACGAACACCCCGGTGATAAGCATCGCATGGCGCGCTGTATCAGGATTTTTCATAGAAAAGTGTTTGATAGTGATATGCGGCATGCCGAAACTTCCCATGATAATCAATATTATCGGCGTCGCCGCAGCCAGCAGCCCGTAATAAGCCATATCCGGCCCCCACGGCGTAACAAGCGCCGGATTGATCGCGCCGAGCTTATCGTTGAGGGCGGCGAAGCCGCCGATTTTGCCGAGCGCGACCCAGAAAAGCATCTGCGTGCCGAAGAACATGAGCAGCCCCTGTACGAAGTCGGTATAAACGACGGCGAGATATCCTCCCATTATCGTATATATAAGCACAACGACGCACCCGATCAACATCCCGGTGAAGTATTCCGTGCCGAACACGACGCTTAAAAGCTTTCCAGAGGCGGTCCACTGCGCCACAAGATGCATACTCACCGTTAAGAGAATGATCACGGCTGAAATCACCCTCAACGCCGGGCAATTAAAACGCTTTTCATAATATTCCGGCAAAGTGATCGCGCCTAAAAGCTCTGAATACTTTCTAATACGGCGTCCTAATATTCCGAAGCTGAGCGCGTTTCCAGGCGCGTCGCCTGTAGCCCACCAGAGGACAGAATAACCGCCGGTATAGCCGAGCCCCGGAGCCGCCGTGTATGTATAGCCGCTCATGTAAGAGGTTATGAGCGCGAAAGAAGATACCCACGGACCTATCTTTCTGCCGCCGATAAGAAAATCCTCATAGGTCCGGCCCATCCTCATCGTAATGACGCCTATTGCGCATATCACGAGCAGATATATACAAAAAGAGACAAACACCAAATTCAAAATCAATCACCTTCATCAAAATAATTCGCCGGAGGAACATCTCTCCTCCGGCTTATTTGCCATGCTTCGCGTCTTTCTCTTTCTTTCCCATATAGAAATAAAGCGAGACAATTAAAAGCAGCACCAGCAGCTGTCCAGCGAACAAACACCACGTCCCCGACTGCCAGAATATCTGATTTCCCGTCATATAAGCATCACCTCCCTCTGCACTGCGGAAATAAGCGGCGCGCCGTATCCGCAGCGACATAAATAATAGCACACATCATTGTTTTTATAATCAAAACCATAAATGTGGTGCCGCGTTAAATTGCAAAAATTGGCGACGTCATACAATCAGCAGAGGCGCGCCGTCGCTTCCGTGCGCACGGCGCACCCGGCGGCTGGCGGGAACCGTTTTCGTCAGAGGCTCAGCGTTGGCGCTTTATCTTTGTTTGACAAACGCGGTATATGAAATAAAATTTACATGATCGGTATTTATTCCGGCGCTTAAGCCCCAGGCGTAAAAACGTTCCGTTTCCGCAGACACGGAGGTGTTGCGTGCAGATGCTAAGGCCTTTCATATATCTTACATCGTTCTCGGTCATGTTCTTCCTGACCGAATTCGCACTCCACACGCACCTCAACGCCTTCGGCGCGCAGACCATGACGGCGCTGTACGCCGCAGCGATGTTCATAAACGGGTGCGGCTACCTGCTCTTCCCGCTGCTCGCGCGGACGCGGATTGCTGCCGCCGGTAAAAACATCCTCGTCCCCGCCGCTTCAGCGCTCTTCGTCCTCTCCGCGGCGCTCGCGGAGATTTTCGCGCAGGCGGGGCCGAGGCTCCTTTTCTCGTTCGCCGCGATGGCGGTGGGAGGCTTCCTCGGCGGCGCGTCGCTCTGGGCCGCCGCAGCCGCGCTGCGCCCGGCCGGCATGACCGGAAAGCTCTACGCCGCGGCGATCTCCGCATCCGTCGCCGTGCAGTACCCGATACAGAACTACTTCGCCGCGCCGCACTTCCGCCTCGCCGCGGTCGCCGCAGCCGCGGCCCTCTTCGTCAGGGCCATGCCGCCGTCGTTCGGCGAGCCTGCGCGCCGCCTCCCGCCGGAAGAACGCAAAACTCCGGCGGCTGAATTCCTCTTCGCCGCCGCGATGGTCGTGCTGCTCAGCTACTTCTACAGCCTCGGTGACGGCGTCCTGATGAAACTCAACGCCGAAGGCAAACTGACAGTCTTCAAATGGCCCCGCCTCTTCTACATCCTCTCTCTGCTGATCGCGGGATGGGCCGCCGACCTGCGCGGCGGACGCTTCCTAGCCCCCGTCGCTCTCGTAGCCGCGGCCCTGACCGGATTTTATCCCTTATTCCTCGCCGGGGGCTCCGGGGGCTATCAGATATTCCACCTCTGCTTCTGGTGCTTCGCTGGATTCTACGTCGTCTGCTTCAGCGTCCCGTTCATGCGCATGGCGGAAGAAAGAAACTTCCCAGAGCTGTGGGCCTGCCTCGGCAGGATAATAAAACAGTTCGTAAACTGCGCCGGCGTAGTATTCGCTTCGGCCCTGACCGAAGTCTCGGGCTCGCACTGGATATTCTGGTGCAACGCCGCGCTCATCGCCGCGATGGCGGCGTGGCTCGCCTTCGGGCGGCGTATAAGCGTCGGCGAATCACCAGCGCTGGAAACCGAAGACTACATCCCGGCCGCCCCGCAGGCTACGGAATACGAACGCATAGCGGCCTTCGCCGGAAAATACGGCCTATCCGCGCGCGAGACGGAAATACTGACAATGCTCGCCGCCAAAAACGCCGAACAGACGACGCAGGAGCTAGCCGACGCCCTCGGCGTGAGCCGCCGCACCTGCGAACGACGCCTCTCGGTGCTCTACGCAAAAACCGGCGTCAGAAACAGGGCCGACCTGATGATCGCCTATATGCGCGAAACGCGCTGACCCCGCGCCTTACCCAAACTGAGACAAAACCAAAGGAATAAAAAATAAAAACGAAAGCAAAGAGAGGCACGCCTCTCTTTTTTTATCAGCCAAAATCCGGCGCGCCTTTCCTACGAAATTCCAAAATCCCCGCCGCGCGCGGAAAATTCCACCGTCCTCCAAAGCGCGCCCGCCCGTGAAAAGCGCGCGCCGCCCCGAGCGGCCGCCCGCGTGCAAAGAATATTGTCAGTACATATATTTAACAATAAGCTGACTGATTATAACGGTGGCGGGATTCCGCCATGCTTCTCCGAACACTGGCGGAGCACCGCCACATTTTCCCCGAAAAAGTGGCGGACTTCCGGCCTGTTCACCGCTGCGGTTTTATGCTCTAATAAAAACGTCCGGGACACAAATCAAATAAAAAAGAAAAAGGAGTGCTTTTCTGATGGAAAGAACGCTTGCATTATTGGCTGTCGTCATGCTGTTGATCTCCGCCGCGTCGTGCGCTTTCGCGTCGCCCGTGTTATCGGACAATTTCCTTGAGGAAACATGGGCGGACGGGCCTATAGCGCTTGATGTGGACGGCACCAGCGTTGAAGCCTTCGTTTGGAACATGACCAGAAGCGACAACGGCGGTATAGACGACAAGGTCGTCGACGCGCTCGGCAACGTCTCCGTCTTCGGCGGCTTCGGGTTCCAGCCGAACGTTGCCGGAACCTATTCCGGAACGACGCTGAAAATCCCCCTCGTAGCGGCAGGCGCGGCAAAATTGCCGCAGAGCTATTCCGTCGGCATAGCGCAGCAGGTATTGGTACCGGTATTGGATGAAAATAACGAAATAATAGACTATAAATACGACAATTTCGTGCAGGTCTTTACCGCCGCTTCCGCTTCGTGCGAAGTCAAAACGGAAAACCCTGAAGTAGCCGTTTTGACCCTTGTGCTGCCGCAGGAATACGTAATAAAGGGTTACACCGACGAATCTTCATATGACAGCGCAATATACTGGGTCTACCTCATCGAAGGCGGCTCCACGCCCGATACGCCGGATACCCCCGACACCCCCGACACGCCGGTCGCTCCGACGGTAGACACGGACGGCTACGAAGCGCAGGAGGAAGTTACAGTCACGACTGAGCCGGAGATAAAGGAAGGCGTGTTAAAGCCCTCCATCATCGAGACCGACTTCGCGGATAACGTCGCCAGCGACCTTGAGGACTGCGGCGTCGCCAAACTGACGCAGTACAAGACCATCTCCGTCCTCACGGCTATTAGACTCAGCGGCGTCGGCGCGGACGCAAAACTTAGCGAGCCATACACCGTGACGGTCGTACTCAACCCAGGAATTACCGTCCCAGAAGGAGCGGAGCTTCGCGTCTTCGTACCGCAGTACGGCGGCGATCCGGCTGACACTCCGGCGGCGAACGCGCTCACAGCCAGCGTCATGCCAGCGGAGACCCGCGCGGCGTCCGCTCCTGCCCTGCTCGACTTCCCGGCGGAGTATGACGCTGAGACCAGCACCGTGACGTTCACAACCGAAGACGAAGTTACCTTCCCAACGTACGGGACTTCCGTAGCCATCGCGGCGGTGACCAAGTCGGCTCCCGCGCCCTCCGGCGGGAGCGGAGGCGGCTGCTCGGCGGGCTTCGGCGCTCTCGCGCTGCTCGCAGTAGTACCTCTCTTCGCACGCAGGAAAAAGTAACGGCGCCAGCCGTGCCGTGCGCCTTGCGCCGCAGGGGAACGCCGAACTCCAGCGGCGCGAGGCGCAGTAAATACGGCGCGGCGGGATAAGAAAGATAAAAAGCCGCGCGGCAGGCCTGCATTTTCGCAGACGCGCGGCAAAAACAGACGAAGGCGCGAAGGGAGGAAAAGGGGAAAACAGGACGTGAAACAAACGGCACGTCGGGGCCAGCGAGACGACGCCGGCACTAGCGGCGCACTGATGATAATTGAAAACGTCCGCTAACGCGGACGGTGCGCCGCGTCGCAGCAAAATTTTTCGGCACAGCGCCGCGCTCCGGCTGAAGGCCGGAACGGCTGGCATATTACTTCTATCTATCAGAAAGGGGCGTTTATAAATGAAAGCAACGAAAAACGGTACGTCGGGCACATCCGGCCGCAGCGCTCCGGCGCGCGGGAAATTCGGGAAAATCTGCCTTGTCCTGCTTCTGCTCGCGACGGCCGTGTTCTGCGGCTTCGCGCCGCGGGCGTGGGCCGAGACTGCCGGCTGCTGGACGGACGAGGGCAACTACGACATATCGTGGTACACCGACAACCCGAACGAGAACCCGGAAGAATACGACCTATGGGACGAAGCGGACCTCGCGGGGCTCGCCTATCTCGTCAACAACAACATTGAATTTTTCTATAGCTCTAATGCAAGCAACGGTAAGATCGTCCGCCTGCGCGCCCCGGTCGACATGTCGGCCCACTACTGGGAGCCGATCGGTGTGTACAGGTTGAATGGTATTACTAATGTATCGCCGTGCTTCTTAGGCACCTTCGACGGCGGCAACCACGCGATATCCGGCATCGTCGTGCAGAACGACGGGACATCCAAGAGCGCCTACGCCGGCTTCTTCGGCTATATCAATCTTAGCCAAAATCAAAATCCGCATTATGACTTCAGCGGCAACGCCTTCCCCAGGCTCCTATCCATCAACATAGTGAACGCCTACATAGAGGGCGCCCCAAGCGTGCTGGTTTACGACGATCCGACATCCCCCAATGAGTTGGAGGTAGAACCCATAGCGGCTGGCATCGTGGCCTTCGCCAATGCGAGTACCAACGGTACGGCGGTATACGACTGCATGTTCTCCGGCTTCGTCAGTGGCTACGACGCGGCGGGCATCGTCGGGCAGAATAACAGCGGCGGCGCGGTATCCTGCGTCAACATGGGCGGCGTCTCCGCCGAGCGCTACGCGGGCGGCATCGTCGCAAGAATGGAGTATGCGTCAAACATAGTACAATGCACGAACGAAGGGCCGGTAGCCAGCAAATTTGCGGCGGGCGGCATCGCGGGGCTGCACGGCAACTCCGGTTCCGGCCCAGGTTACATCCAGTACTGCTCCAGCACCGGCCCCGTCTACGGGGAGAAGTATTCCGGCGCGATAGCGGGATATATGAGCGGGCGCACAGTCGCCTTTGAATATGACAAGAACTACTACTGGCTCAACGGGACAGGCGACGACATCTTCCCCTCGGGACAGGTCGGCAACGCGAAAACCTCGCTCGGAGGCAGTGAAGAGAAGCCGACCACCTTGCCGGTGGAGGCTATTAAAGTAGATACCCTAGCCGAAATGCCGCCGACTACCGTAATATTCGACTACGCTAAAGTGCCTTACGGACGCAGAGAAGACCGAAAGACCGCGTACAACTATAATCCCTATCGTTATGTCTACCCGGACGATGACGGCGTTTACACTCTCGGCCCCATAACAATCTATCCGACTGGCAGCGCTACTGCGGAAAACATAATCATAGAGCCGTCGTTTTACTATGCACTGTCGCGCAAGAACCTGACGAAAGAAGAATACTCAAAGCCGTTCTCGTTCTGCGTGACTAGCGGCAATATCGGAAACAATGACCACACCGTCCGCAACGTCTATGCAAAAGACGACGACAGAATGAACAACGCAGGCAGCCTTGTAAGATTCGCCGACGGTTTCACACCTTATCTGCGTCTGGGAAAAATCGTCGAGGCGCTGGCGGCGATTACGCTCTCCGACGCGACGCTCAAGGCCGGAGAGAACGCGGTCCTGACCGCGTCCTTCGACCCCGATACGACGCCGCAGTCCGCCCGCGGGCTGAAGTGGAGCTCCGACGACGAAAGCGTCGCCACCGTGGACGCTTCCGGAAAGGTGACGGCGGTCGGCGTAGGACAGGCCAGGATTACGGCGGTATCCGAAGTGTTTGAAGAGGCGTCCCCAGCAGAGTGCGTCGTCACTGTGAACAAGAACGACGTGAAGATCGAGAGCGTGGCTCTCGACAAAACGGCAATCGAAATCACGACTGGGAACACCGCTCAGCTCTCCGCCTCCGTCCTGCCTGAAGGCTCGCCGCAGGGCGTGACTTGGAGCAGTTCCAACACCGAAGTCGCCTCCGTCGACGAAGCGGGCATCGTCACCGCAATAGCGGAAGGCACGGCTGTCGTCGCAGCGACTTCTTCCGCCGATTCATCAAAGTCCGCATCCTGCACCATTACCGTCACCGCCTCCGCGCCTCTGCCCGTAGTCGTGACGGCCGACTGCGTGACGCAGGCCCCCGGTTCGCTTGAAGCGTTGACTGAACAGCTGCCGGAGGGCGTCGCGGATGTAGTCACATCCGTTTCGCCGGAATCCGAGACAAACGCACTTGAAACGCTCGCCGCGGGCGGTCACACCGGCACGCCGTACATAGACGGCATAGATCAGACGGAGCCCGGAGCCGTAAACGCGCTGACGACCTTCTCGCTCAACGTGGAGCACGAGGACGGCGCTGGCGGCGACCTGACGATTACGCTGACGCTTGCGGACGCGCTTAACGTCGCAGAAGGCAGCTCGCTCTACGCCTTCATCCAGTACAGCGGCGATCCGCAGAAATTCGGCTCGTTCGCATGCACCCCGGCGAACGGCGCAAACATAACCTCCGTGAAATTCACCGTTACGGGCTACGCGCGCTTCTTCTCCGAAGCGCCGGTGATACTCGCGGCGGTCAAAGGCAGCGCCCCGCAGCCCGCGCCTTCGGGCGGCGGCGGTGGCGGTGGCTGCTCTGGTGGCCTCGGCGCTCTCGCGCTGCTCGCTATAGTGCCGCTCTTCGCGCGCAGGAAAAAGTAACGGCACCGCCGTGCCGCGCGCCCCTAATGCGATGGAGGAATTTCCGCGCCGGAGGCGCTTTCACAACAGCCTGACACTAACATAAAAGAAATGCGGCGCTGCCTTGCGCTCTGCGCAAAACAACGCCGCATTCATTTTCGGCGCGCTGTCGAAATGCTCCACGCTACATAACCGTTATCCGAAGGCGTTTTTGTTAACGACCAATTTCTATACCAGTAAGTCGTTCATAATATTTGGCAAGTGCACTGTGATCTTTTTGTCCACAACCATTATTATGCAACCACTGAAAAACCTCCTGTACCGAAGCGGCCATAGG
>URAG01000010.1 GCA_900545755.1 uncultured Cloacibacillus sp.
AAGCAGCATGTGGAGGCCGATGAGGTAGCAGAGCCCTCCGAAGCCGACGTGGGCGACGGCGGAGATATAGGTTGCGACGTAAGCGAGCGCCTGCACCGCGACTCCGACCTTGCCAGGCAGCAGCGCGTCGTGGCTGCGCGAGTACTTCGCGATAAAGACGAGTATGAGAGCGTATCCCGCCCAGAGCAGCGCGAAGGCGGTCATCTTACCTCACCCTCTTGATGAGCATCGCCACGGACCAAGCCGTACTCCAGATAAGCGAACCCCCGGCGCAGAGCACCCATAAATCCATTTCGAACATCACACATTCTCCTCTCAAATTTTTGCCTGAAGTTTATATTTGATGCGAGCACAAAAAAGAACCGCCTGCCCCGGAGGGCGGCGGTTCTTTGAAGCTGCTTGCACGTATTACCCTATGCGCTCATTACTTCGAAGAAAACACCAAAAGCCCCGAGGCGTCGTATGCGCGGGGATAAGCGTAAGAGTAATAAAAATAGCGTTCAAACTCAAACATCCTCATCGCACGGGCCTCCTTTTCCTTCGAAAATCTTTATCACTTTTTGCAACTAAAGCGGATGATACTATGTGCGCGCAGCATTGTCAAGCGCGGAATTCTATGAAACCTACAAAAAATCAAGAAATCAGCGCCACAAAACGCGTGCTGGATGCGAAACGTCGCACCTGCGCCATGAGCCGTTAAACGGCCTTTATTCGCCCTCTGATCTGTCGTCTGACAAACGGCAGAAACGTCCGACGAAACCCTGAGAGAACAGGTCTGCTGCGGGGGCTATCTGCCCGAGTCTGACGAAAGCGGCTATGGTATTTCTCAGATGTGTCTCTGCGGCATGTTCCGCACCTTCTATGTCACGTTCCTCTATTAATTGATATAGCTTCGTGTGCTCATGATATGAAATAGCGCGTCCCCCCGCGTCGTGAGGATTCGTGTTTATGCGCATCACTGATACTCCCTGTTCCATGACTGCACAGACGCTCTCGTGTATGCGCGACATATATGCGTTTTTCGCCGCCTCGACGATGATTATATGGAAAGCGGTGTTCCAATAGGCGCCCTCTCTGTTTGCCGTCTCGGATTCGTCTCCGGAGAGTTCTTTCATTTTTTCGAGGCACTCGCGCATCTTAGAAAGAGCCTTCTCGTCGCGTCTCGCCGCAGCAATGCCGGCGGCGGGCGGCTCTATAATCTGACGCAGTTCCATGGCGCGCGAAAGCGTGTCGGCTGGCCAACTTCTTACGGTCTGGAGCATTTTTTGAGCGTCACTTTCCTCTGCAGAGGAGAGAAAAAAACCTTGTCTGTCCCTGATGTCGAGTACGCCCATAGCTTCGAGCGCAATCAGCCCTTCGCGTAGCACCGGCCTTGTTTCGCCGAGAACATCCGCAAGTTTCCGCTCCGGCATAAGTTTATCGCCTTCGACGATCTCTCCGCTTTGAATCTTTTCAAGTAACTTTTTGATAAGCTGTTTCCTCTTTTTGTTCATCGCAAAGCTCCCATACTATTTTCAATATAAACGTGGCATACCAGATATGTTACCATATCCATGTTTATTTTTCACTAACAATTTTACTTTGTATAAACTTTTACCTTGTATGAGCGGCGACTTAAGTTTTTGCGTCAAATGCTTATTTTCAGATTATATTCGAACTATAAAATAATAAAATAAGGATAATCTATTAAAATCATTAAATATACTTATATTCACGTAAGAATTGTGATTGACGAATTAGAAATTTTAACGCTATAATAAAGCGGTAGTAAGCTGATTATTCATGATAGATCAGAAAATTTTTATACAACGGTGTTTTTCAAACATCAAATGATGTCCTGTGGTTAAATTTTGCCATATTATCATTAAGATGATATAGCAGTATTACAACGTCATATTGCATTAAAGTCATGACACAATACATTACGCATGTGTAGTAATGCGGCTGCTGCATAAACAAAAACGCAATTTATTAAAAATTCTGCGGTAGTGCAAGGGTTATGGAAGGGAGGCATATATAGCGGCTTTGGTGATGATTTTAAGAGTAAGCGGCTAAATTTTCGTAACAGAAGTATGGAGGTGGAGAGATGAAATTCATGATTAACGACAAACCGTTTTCGGGTGTCATTACCGCGGTAGTTACGCCGTTCGACGAGAACAACAAGGTCAACGAAGCCCAGATGAAAGCGCTTGTCAACTGGCAGATTGAGAGCGGTATTAAGGGGATACTGGTTCTCGGCGGCAGCGGGGAATATGTCGCTCTCTCTATGGAGGAGCGCGTCCGCGCGGTAAAGGCTGCTGTTGAAGCAGCGGCGGGGCGAGTGCCTGTCGTTGCGGGCGTACTGGAACCGGGAATATGCGGTTCTGTCGAAGCAGCGAAGTTATTCCGGGAAGCAGGGGCGGATATTCCACTCGTCCTCACGCCCTATTACGTAACTCCTTCGCAGGACGGTATATATGATTTCTTCAAAAAGTTTGACGGATGTTTCAAAAGTCCCTTTTTCGTTTATAACATCCCATATAAGAACACCACCGACATTAAACCGGCTACTTTTATCCGCCTCGCCAAAGACGTCACGAATTGTTGCGGCATCAAGGAATGTTCACCTGCATTCTCAAGCTGCGTGGAACTCGTTTACAGCGTCGGCGATATATGCACCGTTATGAGCGGCGAGGATTTCATGATGGGCGGGCACGTGCTGTTCGGCGCAGAAGCCGCAATCATAGCATCCGCCAATCTGATTCCGGCGGCATGGGCCAAGTTCTTTGAAGATGCCAAGAGCA
Organism: uncultured Cloacibacillus sp.; assembly: GCA_900545755.1. GTDB lineage: Bacteria > Synergistota > Synergistia > Synergistales > Synergistaceae > Caccocola. Next base: position 2,784 of record URAG01000010.1, read on the forward strand.
AGGATGTCGATGCGGTCACGGCGTTCCAGAAAAAATATTATCCTCTCTTCAATCTGCTCTTTGCAGAAATAAATCCCGGCCCCATGAAATACGCGATGGAAAAGATCGGTATAGAAGTCGGCGAGGTTAGCACGCCTCTGAAGCCGTGCTCTGATTGGTTGCGCGCCGAGCTCGATAAGGCGATCGCAAAGCTCGGTATAAAAAAATAATTTTGTCAAGTGCCGCGCATGCCGCGGCAGAAACCGTCACGCACATAATATTTGAAAAGGGGAGATAAAACTTATGGCTAAAGCAGCAAAAGAAAAAAGGGTTCCATCTTACGGTGAAGCCTATTTATGCGTAATCCTTGTTTTCGGCATCGTCATAGGAGCCATGATTCTCGGCATACCTGTGCAGGCCACAATGCTTTTTGCCGCGATTATAGCGGCGGCTTTTGCCTATAACCTCGGTTACACGTGGGGCGAACTGGAACAAGCTCTGTCCGCAAAGCTTGGACACCTCGCCCCAACCGTCTGCATCCTTTGGCTCATCGGCCTTTATCTCGGCGCGAATATGTTCAGCGGCACGCTGCCTCTGCTGGTTAAATACGGATTTGAAATCATAAGCCCAAAGTTCCTGTACGTTAGCGCATTGCTTGTCTGCTCCGCGCTTTCGGTGTTGACCGGCTCTTCGTGGACCTCGGTGGCTACCGGAGGCATCGCTTGCATGACGATAGGCCGCATACTTGAATGCAACGACGCAATTATGGCAGCGGCTATCATCTCCGGCGCTATCTTCGGAGACAAGATTTCTCCGATGTCCGAGACTACAAACCTCGCTCCAGCCTGCGTCGGAAACGACCTCTGGAGTCACGTCTACTCGCAGCTCTACACGACGCTGCCTGCGTGGCTGATAGCCATCGTATTCTACACGGTGCTCGGCCTGCATTCCGGAGGCCTTGCTGATGTGCCTGAATCTGCCGTAGCGGTAATAGCACAGCTCGACCAGATCTACAACCTTACGCCCGTCCTACTTTTGCCAGTCCTGGTGCTTCTCGTGCTGGCGGTAATGCAGAAGCCGCCAATCCCTTCGCTGATTATCTCCAGCGCCCTCGCGATTGTCTGCGGCGTCATATTCCAAAGCCCAGCGTTTACGATGAAGGTCGGTACGGTCGCTGCAATAAGCGGCTTCAAGGTTGCGAACGTCGCCCCGCAGGGCATGGAGATACTGTACGAAGTCTCGTACCTGCTCAATCGCGGCGGCATGATTGCCATGGCGAACACAGTGATGATATGTTACACTGGTTTCTCGCTTACAGCCATCATGATTCGCTGCGGCATACTCGACAAAGCCGTCGAACCGCTCATGAATTACGCGAATACCCGCGTCAAGGCAGTCTTCACAGCTGAAATAGCCATCTTCGTCGTCCACGCGGTAGCCGGTATCTCTTACCTCAGCTCCGTCTTCGTCGGCGCGGCATGGAAAAAATGCTACGTCAAGAATAAGATCGGTCTTCCCGCGCTTTCACGTACCCTTGAGGATGTCGGCACAACGGTCTCCTGTCTCTTCCCTTGGGGACAGTCGGGAGCCTTTTACATGGCTACGCTCGGTGTCTCCATATATGGCGCGGGCGGTTATTTCAAGTATCTGACCCTCAGCTATATGTGCCCGGTCATCGCACTCCTGCTCGCTGCCTTCAACATCGGTATGTTCAACCTCTCCGACGAGGAGCAGGCGAAACTTCTCACTGAAATTGAAGCCGAAGAGGGAAATGTTGAATCAATGGCGGAACTGGAGGCTGAAGGTAAAGCTTAAACTTTGCTGCCTTTTGAACGCAATGTAGAATATTTTGTTAAGCATAAGGAGAAAGCGTGCCTCTCTCCTTATGCAATTATCTTTTAAAAACGAGGGTTAGAAATGATACGAATACGTCAGAAATTTGACTCCAGCAGAATAGCGGACGTTCGTAAAGCGGTTCTGGAGCAGTTCACGCGCTCTGAAATAAGCTCGTGCGTACATGCTGGCGACAGCGTTGCGATCGGTTGCGGCAGCCGCGGAATACGTAATTTGGCAGAAATTGTAAAGACATTGATAGAATGTCTGACAGAGCTGGGCGCTGAGCCGTTCATCGTTCCTGCAATGGGAAGCCACGGCGGCGCTACACCGGAAGGGCAGCGCGAAGTGTTGGCCTCATATGGGATAACGGAAGAACGCATGGGCGTCCCTATAAATGACTCTATGGAGACTGTTATGCTTGGAGAGAGCGAGACGGGCATCCCAGTTTATTTTTCAAAGGCCGCATACGAGGCCGACTGGGTGCTTCCGGTCAACCGCGTCAAGCTACATACCGATTTCTCCGGCCCTATCGAGAGCGGCCTCGTGAAAATGATGTGCATCGGCTTCGGAAAGGCGAAAGGGGCCAATATGCTGCATCTCTACGGCACGTCGAACTTCGCGCGTATAATTCCCGAAACGGGGCGTAAAGTCCTCTCTAGCGTCGATATGCGTTTCGGTCTTGCAATTGTGGAAAACGCTTATGACGACACGGCGCTAATTGAAGCCGTGCCAGGCGGCGTGCTATTCTCGCGTGAGCCGGAGCTGCTTGAAATCTCTAAAAAACTTTTCCCACGGATTCCGTTTGGTACGGTGGACGTGCTCGTCGTCGAAAACTTTGGAAAAGACATCAGCGGAGCCGGCATGGATCCGAACATAACCGGGCGTAGCAGCGCAGGTCCTATGGAAAACTTCTGCGGCCCGAAAATACAGCGCATCGTCGTCTGCGATTTGACAGAGGCAAGCCACGGCAACGGAATTGCGGTCAACGTCGCGGACTTCATTACACGTAAATTTTTTGAAAAACTAGATTTGAAGGCGACCTACGCCAACGGCTTTGCCTGCTGCAACCCGACAGCCTGCCAGATACCAGTAATCATGGATACGGAGGAAGAAGCCGTCGAAATGGCTGTGAAAACCTGCCGCTTTATAGACCAAGAGCACCCGCGCATTGTCCGCCTGCGCAGCACGCTCGCTATGGATGAGTTTGAAATCAGCGAGGCGCTGTTGAACGAAGCAAAGGCGCAGCCCAACATCGAAATATTAGGGTAAATAAATAATATACCGCTACAAACGCTATTGCTGCGCGCCACGTGGCAACAGGTGCGCGAGCTGAAAACGGCACGGAACCGTTGGCCCCGGTGCCGTTTCCCTTCTCCTCAGTTTAATCCAGATCAGCCAAATTATCTTCCTCGTTGAACTTCATCTCAGCGGGGCCCTCGAGTATTTCAAGGCTTGGGTTCGCCTCTATTTCTGGGAGGTAGTTCTCCGAAACCCATATATGGTCGAGCTCAAGCGTATTGTGAATTCTAACAATGCGCACGTCCTTTACATTGGTCTTGCCGCAGGCCGACGCCGCGGCGTAAATCGTGTCGAGATCGTTGTTCATCACCATTGGTATCTTTGCCATGCAGAGAGGCGACGAAAGGCTGTTCGTGTATGTAGCACCGAGGTCGAGCTCCTGCGCAAACCTTCTGCACACGAAGTCTGCTATGCCAAGCCCAGCTGCGTTTCCGTGGCTCATCTCAGTCAGGCGCAGGACAGCGATTTTGTTAGGGTGTGGATAGCCGGGGACTTTCATTTCTGGTGCGAAGAGGAAACGCCCTGTTATGTTCGGGTCCATGCCCGCACCGCTGATTTCCTTCCCGTATTGGTCTACTACGAGAGTGTCTATATCCTCGAAGGTTATTCTCGGCATCGCGGCCGCCGCTTCTCTTAGCAACTCACGTTCGCGTGTCAGAATGTCGTGCGGCATCACTGCTTCGATGCGTTTTGTCTGGTGATAGGCATTGTCTATCATCGCCATAGCGAAAAGTACGTTAGTCTTTTCTATAAAAATATTCGCCGAGCTCTGGAGGCGCTCGCTCATGCCGTGCAGCCCGCCCGTCTTGTGGAACGATACGGCTCCGCGGTGCTTGCCGAGTCCGACTATCATCATCTTGCAGAGGCCGCTTTCAATCGGGCCGCGGAAGTCTGTATGTGGCTTTACTCGCCCACATACTGCGATATAGTCGGCAGCGTATGCGTTGGCGTCGCAGTTGACCTCGACTCCTTCTGGCGAACGGCCCAGAACGACGGTGTCCATAGTCGCGAGGATCGGCATTTCTAGAGTCTCCTCAGTCATGCCGAGCGAGGCAAGCATTTCTACCTGACCTTCTGCCGTGCCGCCGCCGTGGCTTCCCATCGCTGGCACGACGAAGGGCTCTGCACCGCGCGCGCGGAGCTCGCGCCCTATCGCGCGGCAACATTCAAGGAAATTTGGAATGCCACGGCTTCCTGCGGTGACAGCCACACGCTTGCCTTTTAAATCCGGCAGCGGCAATTTCGCTATCTCTTCTCGTACGGCCCTGTCGATATCGGTGATATGCTCGTCAGGGAATTTTTGTTTAATCTTTATCATCCTCGGAAAGCCGCTGAAGTTTGTCTTTATCAGCTTGTACGGAATTGGACGGTCAAAAAACACTGTATTCAACCCTTTCTTTTATTTTAATCGTTGCAGCGCTCTCTGGAGAGCCCTGCGAAATTTTGTTCAAACAGATTTGACGACGGTACGATGCGCCCGATTTGTATAAGTGCGTTGATCGTGTGCTGAAGATGCTGCTCTGAACAAAGCTGCGCGCCACGCACATCTTTATTTGCAATCCTGTTGTAAAGCTCCACATGCTCGCGGTACGTGACGAAGCGTCCTCCCTCAGCCGACGGCGGCGTATTTATGCGCATCATCGACATACCTTGTTCTATTGCTGTGATAACGCTTTCGTAAATGCGGGATAGGTATGCGTTATCCGTCGCCTCTATAATGATTGTATGGAGCGCCGTATTCCAGTAAGCGCCCTGGTCCGCTGCCTCACGCCCTGACTGCTCGGATAATTCCTTCATGTGTTCCATACAGGCGCGCATCTTGTCTAGATCCTTCTCGCTGCGTCGGAACGCTGCGATGCCGGTCGCGATTGGCTCAATTATCTGGCGTACCTCCATCGCGCGCGAAAGAATATCAGCAGGCCAGCCATGTACCTTCTGGAGCATTGTACGCGCTTCGTTTTCCTCGTGCGGCGAAAGGTATATGCCCTGTCTGTCCCTTATGTCGACTACACCCATTGCGTCGAGTGCAATCAACCCTTCGCGGAGCACGGGGCGCGTTTCACCTATCACTTCCGCGAGCTGCCTTTCTGGAAGTAGTTTGTTATTTGAGATAACTTCGCCATTCCGTATCATCTCTAGTAATTTCTCAATGACCTGCTTTCGCTTCTCATTCATTAAGAAATACCCCCAACATATTTTTTATTGTATTCCGTCCATACTTCCTACCAACTACGCAAATACTATATAAAACTGTTCGAAGAAGTCAGACGTGTTCCAACCTCTGCAAAATCATTTTGTCACATGAGCGAATACAGAAATTTATCCACTCAACCGTGATACTGCCAAACACTGTCACATTATTTTCTGCCAAAGCGCATCTGGTTAATAATTTATAAGTCAGAGTTGACATTCTATTTAATTATCGCACCGACAAATTTCGTAAAATTTATTTTTGATAGATCAAGGTATACCTTGCGCTTCGCTTCAAAGGGCATTATAATACCGACTAGCGAATTTTTCTAGTATGCCATGGTCAACCAGCAACGATTTTTTAGGAGGGTTATATGGTGAAACAATCGTTCAACGTCATTATCATAGGGGGCGGAGTCGTAGGCAACGCTATCGCGCGCGAGCTTTCCCGTTTCCAGATGACGGTGGCGGTCTTGGAGAAAGAGCCCGACGTCGGCATGGAGACTAGCTGCCGCAACAGCGGCGTACTGCATTCAGGAATTCATTACAAGGCAGGAACGCTGCGCGCAAAGCTGGCGGTCAAGGGCAATTCTATGATGGATAAGCTCTGTGCTGAGCTGAAGGTAAAAATTAAGAGAATCGGCAAGCTGACCACCGCTCTCGATGAAGACGAACTACCGGGAATTAGGCGTCTGATGGATCAGGGGACGGCGAACGGCGTTCCAGGACTCGAAGTGCTTGACAACGCGGCAATGAGGAAAATTCAGCCTGGCGTCGAAGGCATAGCTGCGGTATGGAGCCCTACGAGCGCAATAATCTCTCCCTATGGACTTACCATCGCTCTGGCGGAAAATGCCCATGCGAACGGTGTCGAATATTTTCTCAGGCATAAAGTTTCATCGGTGAAGAAAGAAACTGACGGCAGTTTCACCGTCGGAACAGGCAACGGCGCTTTGTTCTCCGCACGGGTAGTCGTCAATGCTTCGGGGCTCTCAAGCGGCGTAATAAGCGAGATCGCCGGCGTCAAGGAAGGCAACCACGGCGACAGCTTGAAGATTTGGCCTTGCCGCGGTGAATATTATGTGCTAGACAAACGCCTCGACGGCACGATAAAAACGCTCATCTATCCCGTTCCTGGAGCGAAGGACGCAGGCCTTGGGATACACCTAACGCCGACTGTAGACGGCAATATCCTCATCGGGCCGAGCGCCAATTACATCCCTGTCGAGACGCCGGAAGATTACAAAGTCACTGCTCCTGTGCTTGAAGATCTTAGGAGGGAAGGTCAGAAACTGCTTCCGGAGCTTAAAATGAGCGACTTCATCCGCAACTTTGCGGGCAACCGTCCGAAACGCACGCCGCCCGAAATCGGCGGCAACGGCGATTTTATCATCGAAGAAGCGGACGGCGTCGCCGGATTCGTCAACATTGTCGGCATCGAGAGCCCTGGCCTGACCAGCGCGCCTGCAATTGCGGAAATGGTGCGCGACATTGTTGCGAAACATTTCGACCTTGTCGAGAAGAAAGATTTCATCGCAGAGCGCCCAGGATTTGCGGGACACTTCTGCGACTTGCCGAAAGAGGAGCAAGAACGTCTCGTCAAGGAAAATCCAGAGTACGGCGAGATAATCTGCCGCTGCGAGAAGATAACGAAAAAAGAGATACGCGACGCCATTGAGAACCCGCTGGGCGCGCGCAGCCTCGTGAGCATCAAATACCGCGCGAGAAACGGCATGGGGCGGTGCCAGGGCGGTTTCTGCACGCCCAGGATAGTTCGCATGCTGCGCGACGAGTACGGTTTCAAGCCGGACGATTATATTTTTAGGGAAGCCGGCTCCAATCTCTTTACCGGCAACGTGAGGGAAGAAGGAGCAGATAAATAATGGTACGCGAAAAACACGACCTTGTAATCATCGGCGGCGGCCCCGCGGGACTTGCCGCTGCGGCCGCCGCTAAGGAAGCCGGGTGCAGCGACATCGTCCTCGTCGAAAGAGACAGGATACTGGGCGGCATTCTCAACCAATGTATCCACGACGGGTTCGGCCTGCATGCATTTAAGGAAGCGCTCTCAGGCCCGGAATATGCCGATCGCTTCATCAAAAAAGTGCGCGAACTTAAAATCCCCGTAATGGAAAAGACGATAGTCCTCGACCTCTCCAAAGATAAAATACTCCGCGTCAGCCGCGAGGGAGAAATAAAAGAAATAGAGGCGAAGGCCGTCGTCCTAGCCATGGGCTGCCGTGAACGCACGCGCGGCGCGCTATCGATTCCAGGACACCGCCCCGCCGGGGTTTACACGGCAGGCACAGTACAGAACCTTGTGAACCTTGAAAACATCATGCCAGGTAAACACATCGTGATTCTCGGCTCAGGCGACATCGGCCTTATCATGGCACGCAGAATGACGCTTGAAGGCGCGAAAGTCGAAGCTGTCTTTGAAGTCCTACCGTACTCCAGCGGCCTCCAGCGCAACATCCGCCAGTGCCTTGACGACTATGGAATACCGCTTTACCTCTCGATGACCGTCGTCGATATTTACGGCCCCAACGGACGCGTAGAGGGCGTCACAGTCGCTAAGGTAGACGAAAAGCGCCGCCCGATAGCGGGGACCGAGCGCTTCGTCCCATGCGACACGCTGCTGCTTTCCGTCGGCCTCATCCCGGAAAACGAACTGACGCGCGAAGCAGAAGTCTGCATTGACAACATCACTCAGGGGGCAGACGTAGATGACTGCTGCATGACAAAGACTCCAGGCGTCTTCGCTTGTGGAAACGTCCTACACGTGCACGACCTTGTCGACTTCGTCTCAATGGAGGCTGAACGCGCGGGGAAAAATGCGGCCCGTTACGTCGCAGGAGAGCTTTGCGAAGAGGGTAAGGAAATCGCAGTCAAACCAGGCGAGGGCGTACGCTACGTGGTGCCGCAGCGAATCAAGCACGGCGACAACGTCTCGCTCGCGTTCCGCGTGACGGCCCCGTCCCGCGATAAGGTTATAGAGATCTGCGACGGCGACCGCGTACTGAAAACGAGAAAAGAAACGCGGCTCCACCCTGCCGAGATGGTATGGGTCGACATGGGAAAAATGGATGTCAGTGACATCAGTTCACTGGAGGTGCGCGTAAAATGATTGAAAAAGAATTTATCTGCGTCGTCTGCCCGAACGGCTGCTCTATCAAAGCACAGTACGAAGAGGGCAATCCGCCAAAACTCATCTCAGCCGAAGGTATGCGCTGCCCACGCGGCAAAACATGGATACAGCAAGAAATAGAGAGCCCGATGCGCACATTCTCCACGAGCGTCCTTGTGGACGGCGGAGACTTTATTGAAGCCAGCGTCCGCCTAACGAAACCAGTGCCGCTCGCGAAGGTTTTCGAGATAATGGCGGAAATAAAGAAAATCAGGCTTCAGGCGCCGCTTTCGATAGGCGACGTGGTAATGACGAATCCCGCGGGTACTGAGACGGAAGTCATAGTTACAAGAAATGTGCCTAAAAAGGCGAAATAATTAAAGGAGGACTTTCTTTATCATGAGCAAGAGAGATTATGTTGTGAAATACGACGATCTTTATAAGATCGCGAAAGAAATGTTCATGGGCCTCGGCTACTCGGACGAACAGGCGTCGACCGTCACGGAATGTCTTGTAGAAGCCGACTCGCGTCATAAGCACTCTCACGGCGTCGCCGCGATGATGACCTATGTCAGCCATCTCCGCGCCGGAAATCTGCATCTCGACGCCCCCGCGCCCACGACTGTCTTCGAAACGCCTCTTTCGCTCGTACTTGATGGGCATTCTGGGGTCGGATATTGCATCGCTGACTACGCCGTCAAAAAGACCATAGAGAAGGCGAAGAAGACCGGTATTTGCATAACGGCGGTTCGTCAGGCCAACCACTATGGATTCGCAGCCCACTGGAGCGAGATGATGGCTAAGGAAGGACTCATCGGCATCTCCATGACCAACACAGTCCGTTGTGTGTGCCCGACACGCAGCGCTGAGCGTAACCTTGGAACGAACCCGATAACAGTCGCTTTCCCGACAGCTGACGACGAACCGATGTTCAACCTTGACATGGCAACCTGTGTAATGGCCCACGGAAAGCTAGTCCGCAGCCAGGTATTTGCGGAGAGCGGGGTAATCCCACGTGAAGTAATCATAGACGGCAATGGGAATATAGTCACCGACTTCAAAGAAGCTCTTGAGATTCTCCACCATGGAGACGACAGAAGCGAATGCCCGGATCCGCATACAGGCGGTCTCGTCCCTCTCGGCGGGACGACTGAGATCTTAAGCGGCCACAAGGGCTACGGATTAGCGATGCTTGTAGAGCTCCTTACAGGTGGGCTTGCGGGCGGTACTCCCAGCAAATTCATCCCGCTCGCTCACGAAGGCATCTGCTTCTTCTTTATGGCCATCGACCCGGCGCTTTTTGGCAATCCGCAGGACGTTAAGGAGCATATCAAGTACATCATCAATGAATATAGAAAGACAACTCCCCTTGACCCAGAGCTTCCAGTCATCATGCCAGGTGACAAGTCGCGCGCAGCACGCGCCAAAGCGCTCAAAGACGGTATTGAGCTCAGCCCAGAGATAGTTGACATACTTAGGGAAGTCGCCAAGCTCACAAACAAGGAAAAAGAGCTTGAAGCCGTAGTACACCACGAGTAAAAGAGTACCAACATGTTTATGAAATCGTCCAGCGTCAATTGTTGGACGCAGTCCATGATGAAAGCGGGGGAGATAGAACTACAACCAGACGAAACAGAGAAGGATGCGTGCTAAAGGGACAAAACTTGGGTTTTGTGTGGAAAATCTGAGAATTTTTTGTAAAAACTATTGGGAGGCTGCCTATATGAAGAAAATTTCCGCTTTGCTATTCGCTCTTTGCATCATGGTCACGGCCATCAGCACTGCTTCAGCGGCTGAGGAATATCGCATCAAGTTCGGCTACAGCGCTTCTGACAAAGAATCGAACATAATCACCTTCTACGATACTTTTGAGAAATATGTCGAAGAAGCCTCTGGCGGACGCATTGCAGTCGATGTCTACGCGAACGCGCAGCTCGGTGGAGAACGCCAGATGCTCGAAGGAATGCAGCTCGGCACAATAGAGATGGCGATGCTTTCACCTGGAATTGCAGCCAACATTGCCCCGAAGTTCCAGGTCATCGATCTTCCATACCTCTTCGAGACAAGGGAAGCCGCCTATAAAACTCTTGATGGCAAACTCGGCGAGATTCTCAATGCTGAAATACTGCCGAAAGGTGTTCGTCTTCTCTGCTTCCCTGAGAACGGATTCCGTGAAATTACCACCAATAATGCTCCAGTGAAGAGCCCTGCCGACCTTAAGGGTATGAAAATCCGCGTCCAGCCGATACCGGCCCACCTCGCCCTCTTCAAGGCCTTTGGCGCGAACCCAACGCCGGTTGACTTCGGTGAGCTTTACACCGCGCTTCTCCAGAAGACCGTGGACGCTCAGGAGAACTCTATCACCCTTATTTACAGCTCCAAGCTCTATGAAGTTCAGAAGTACATCTCAATGACGAACCATGTCTACGCCCCGTCTGCTGTCTTCATGAGCGAAGCCTTCTTCCAGAGTCTACCTGAAGACCTCCAGCAGATAGTTCTTGACGGAGCCGTTAAGTTCCGTGACGCCTCCCGCGCGAATCAGCAGAAGGAAGGCGAGCGCCTGCTAAAAGAAATGGTCGAGAAGAACGGTATCGAAGTCTACTATCCAAACGCGGAAGAGATGAAGCAGTTTAGAGATGCGGCGCAGGCCGTGTACACCGAGATGGAACCTGTCCTTGGTAAAGAGCTCATCGACATGGCCCGTAGCGGCAACTAACGGCATAGAGTAAAAGTGATACTTTTCTAACACAAAATAACGTGAAGAATGGGGGGGCGGAGCTAGCTTCCACCTCTCCTTTCTTCAAACCGCTTTCGGAAGAATTAAGTAAGAAAGAGGCGAAAAAATGGTCAAGTTTCTAAACAACTTAGAAGAGAAATTCCTTGTCTTGAATTTGCTCATATCGACGCTCTTGGTGTTTATGAACGTCGTCCTCAGGTATTGCTTCCACTCTTCGCTGTCGTGGGTAGACGAGGCCGCACGCTATATGTTCATTTGGCTCATCTGGATAGGCGCGGACTACACTTTGGCAAACAGGAAACACCTGCGCATAGATATTCTGTCTTCCAAGCTCACAGGAAAGGCCCGCATAGCCCTTGAGATATTCGTACTAACGCTGTGGTGCGGCTTCAGCGCCTTCCTAGGCATCCAGGGCGCCAAGCTTGTCAGTGTCGTCGTCAAGACAGGCCAGCTGTCGACTGCTATGCAAATAAGCATGGGCTGGGCTTACCTCTGCATTCCGCTTGCAGGCATCTTTATGGCTATTCGCCTCGTATTTGAGATTATCGGCATCCTCCGCACCGGAGAGATAATCAAGCCGGAGCTCAGCGAAGAAGAAGCGATGATAGAAGAAGCGAAGAAAGGAGTATCAATGTAACGATGGATATAGGAATACTGTTTGGTACGCTTTTCGTCCTTCTGGCGCTCTCCGTACCTATTGGAATTTCTCTCGGAATAGCGACTGCGCTCACAATTTTCACGTGCAGCCATCTCCCGCTTGTTTTGATAGCACAAAATGCTTTCACGGGAATGGACTCTTTCCCGATGCTAGCGATACCGTTCTTCATGCTCTCCGGTTCGCTGATGACCTACGGCGGTATCTCACGCAGAATAGTCGACATGGCGGAATGCTTCGTTGGATTCATCACCGGCGGCCTCGCGATGGTCACAATCGTAGCCTGTATGTTCTTCGGGGCAATTTCCGGCTCTGCTGCAGCTACGGTTTCTGCGATTGGTTCATTTATGGTTCCGATGATGGTTGAAAAGAAATATAAGGCCGATTTTGCCGCAGCCGTCATCTCCTCCGCCGGCACAATTGGCTGCATCATTCCACCCAGCATCCCGTTCGTCGTCTATGGCGTCCTCACCGGGACTTCCGTCAGCGACCTGTTCATTGCGGGTATCATTCCAGGCATAGTCATCGGCATCGCGCTTATGATTGTCTCCTACTTTATTAGTAAAAAAGAAGGCTATCCGCGTATGTCCGGTATACCGACCTTTAAACATGTCTGCAAGACCTTCGCTGGCTCCATATGGGCGCTATTCGTCCCAGTCATAATACTTGGCGGTATCTACGGCGGTATCTTCACGCCGACTGAATCCGCGGTCGTCGCGACGGTCTACGCACTCATCGTTGGTAAATTCGTTTACAAAGAGCTTAACTATGAGAGAACGCTTTCCGCGTTCAAGGATGCCGTCCTTGTCATTGGGGCGACGCTATTCATGGTGGGCCTTGCCACATCCTTCGCATCATACCTTGCGATGGAAAGAATCCCAGTACGCGTTGGCTCATTCATCCTCGGCTATGCTCATAGTAAATTCCTCGTGTTGCTATTTATGAATATTGTGTTCCTCATCATCGGATGCTTCGTCGACAACATCTCCTCCACTATAATCCTCACGCCGATCTTCCTCCCGATAGTCAAGGAGCTTGGAATGGATCCGATTCAGTTTGGCATGATGATTTCCATAGCGCTCGCCATTGGATTTTCGACGCCGCCTTATGGATGCAACCTCTTCATATCCGCGACAATATCCAAACAAAGCGTCGGAGCCATTGCGAAGAGGCTGGTGCCTTTCATCGTCGCGATGATTATATGCCTCCAGCTCTTCACATATATCCCGTGGTTCTCGCTCGCGTTGCTTTAACGGCGACGTGCTGAGCAAAGCATAACAGCAGCAAATAATCAAGCAAATTAAGGAGAGTGTCTCAAGATGGAAAAAGTAAGAGGTATCTACACAGCTCTGTGCACGCCCGTAATCGACGGCAAAGTCAACGCAGCGGCTATGGACAAACTCGTCAACTTCGTAATCGACAATGGCACGACTGGGTTGGTTGCGCTTGGTGGAACCGGCGAGTATTGCGCGCTGACCAACGAACAGCGCGTTGACGCAGTGAAGATGACCATCGATGCCAACAAGGGGCGCGTCCCCGTGGTGGCTGGAATCATCGGCCCAGGCCTTCCCGAAGCCATAGAAATGGGCAACAAGTGCAAAGAACTCGGAGCCGACGCAATTATGGTCGTTACGCCGTACTACGTCGTCGCCAACCAGCAGGGCATTTACGATTATTATCAGCAGGTCATGAAGAACGTCGACCTCCCGTTAGTGCTCTACAATATACCTTACCGCACAGGTGTCAATATGCTCCCAGAAACGGTCGAGCGCCTTCTTGACAACGACGAGCGTCACCAGATAGTCGCTATGAAGGAATGCTGCCCGAACATGGGACAGGTTCTCGAACTTCTTTCGAAGGTACGTGAGCGCACTTCCGTCCTCACCGGCGAAGAGTTCCTTTTCTATCAGGAAATTTCTTGCGGCGCGCAGGGCGGCATACTCGCCACATCAAATCTTCTTCCAAAGCTCTGGGCCGATCTCTTCGACCTTATCCAGGCCGGAGAGCTCAAAAAAGCTTCAGAAATTGTCATCAAAGTGACTCCGGTTCTCCGCCTGATATTTGCGGAATCGAACCCGGGACCGCTGAAGGAAGCCATGAAGATGATAGGAATTGACTGTGGCGAGCCGCTCCTCCCGCTCGAAAAGCCTGCGAAGCACATTGTTGACGCTCTAGAAGTTGAGCTCAAAAAACTCCTCGACTGGTATAAATAAGCCTAGCACCTAATTGCACACCCACATAAAGGGGTAACAAACCATAACCGGCGGTTGTACAACCGCCGGATTTATGGCTTGAATAGAGTATAATCGTAACCATAGGCTAGGCCGAAGTGTACTTGATCCTATGCTTGAGACAGGTAGAAAAGCCTTCGAAGCAAAGGCATAAAAATAGTACGAGCATAGTTTTTATTTATTATTTAAATTCTGGGACTCAGGATTATCCTTTGTCGCTTCATTTGCGGCTTCAATTGCAGCTGGGGGAGAGTGCCTGGAGTTTTCATGACCGGCTTGCTGGTGAATGACGGCTCCGGCTGTTCAGATGGCGGCAAAGAGTCTATAGACGATTCTGTGTAACTGTCCATAAGCCTCAGAGTAACCATGAATTTTTATGTATTTCGCTCTATTGTTGTGACCGTTTCTGCTCTGCACATCAAAACCATATCAGCCCCATAACTTGATGCCGGCAACGTCCGGTCCGGCCGCCTTTGCCGTGATGCCCCCTCACTACTCCGGCATCTGCAAAGTACGTAGAAAGCTGCCGCGTGTATCTTTGTGTATCTTTCTATAGCCGGTGCAGCGGCAAGTCGTGCATGGCGAGGCGTGACGTATTTCTACAAGCGCGCCGCGTACTATGAAACATTCCCGCAGCGCCGAACGATATTGACAAATGTTGAAAGCACAAGGTGCAAAGGCCGCGAGCGCTAGCCTATAAGAATACTTCTTATTTTACTCCTCGTGGGTTTGCCGCCTGCGTCCGCGTAATATCGTTGCAACCACACAGCCGTATCTTCCTAAGTTTTTCGCAAAACATGCGCTTTCCTCATGCTTTATAAGAACATCGCCAGCCCGTTCAGCAGCAGCTTCAAGCCGTAGAAGATTATCGCCGCGCCACATATCGCGTTTATCACGCGCAGCGGCTTTGCGCCTATTTTGCCGTGGAAGAGCGAGACGGCGAAGGCGATTGCGGTGAACCATAAAACGAAAAAGACCGCAGTCAGCGTTATTAAGGCGGCGGACAATATTGGCGGCAGCGTGAAGAAATCGCCGAGCATTCCTGTGCCTACTATGAAAGCCCGCGGGTCGGACCACGTTACAGCGCAGAGGGGAGCCGCCGTCTTCCATAGCGGGTTGTTTTCTCCCCATCCGCCCGTTTCCCGTCCGGTACCGCGCAGCACGCCGTATCCCATTTTTATAACAATTACGCCGCCTATGCCGAAGAGACACGTTTGCAGCCATACGTATTTCTGAAGCGCCGCCCCCGCGCCGAAAAAGCATAAGAACGCGAACGCTACGTCGCAAAAGGCGGCCATTATCGCCGCCAGAAGCGCGCGTCGCCTTTCCTGCGCCGCGGCCGCGTTTATGACGAAGAAGAACTGCATGCCGACGGGCGTGGTACTGCAGACGGCGGCCGCCAACCCTATCAGCTGCATAATGAACAAAGCAGTTCCCCCTGATTTATGTATGTTTTTTACATTTTATCACGCGGCGTTTTCGCAGCCGCGTTTATATTGCGTTCACTTTATAACAGAAACAGCCGTTTTGTTATTCCGGGCTGGACCCGGCCATCCGGCGCCGTTAAATATTGTACCGTGGCGGAGTCTGAAGACGCCGTATGCCGCGCCGGGGAGTGTCATAACCGCCCCTGTTTTCTTATATTTGGGGGGTATTATCAAAAAAGCCGGGCTCAATATTGAGCCCGGCTTTTTACCGTTAGCGGACGGCTGCGCGGAAATACAGACGGGTTTTTAGTCCTTGAAGACCGGCAGCTTTTCGAGATAAATCAGGTCCTTACCGTCGTAGCCGCCCTCTTCGAGCAGCACGGCGACTTTGCTGACGACGGTGCAGCCGGTATGCGCGAGAGCCGCTTCGAGAGAATGCAGCGAGCCGCCGGTCGATACTACGTCGTCTACGACGCAGACGCGCTTGCCGTCGAGCTTCGCAGCGTCCATCTCGTCGATGACTATTATTTGTTTCTCCGAGGTCGTTATCGACTTAGTCTCTTCTATAATCGGGTGCTCCATGTAGGCTTTGACCGACTTGCGCGCGACTACGTAGTCGACGCCCATGCGCGCCGCTATAGCGTGCGTCAGGGGGATGCCTTTAGCCTCGGGGCATACGAGCATGTCTATCTGCCCGAGCCCGCGGATTTTATCAAGAAGCGCGTCGGCGCTCTTTTCTATCAGCTGCGTGTCGCCGAGCATGACGAACGACGCGATCGTAAGGTGCGGCGCGACGCGTACCTTCTTAAGCTCGCGCGTGAGGCCGCATATGTGAAGCGTGTAGAATTCAGCCATTTTTGAAATCCTCCGTTAAAGTCCGAAAATAACCTTGATTGCGACGCCCGTCAGCAGCCCGTAGAATGGGTTCCAGCGCGCGGTCGCGATGACCGTCGCGCCTATCACCATGCCCCACGGCGAGAAGCCGAAAGGCCCTTGTGCCGCCGGAACGCTCGCGATGGCAGCTTGAATGTTCGAAATGAATGTGACGAAGACGCCTAGCACGAAAAGCAGCCCCGCGATCGACGAACTGTGGACGTAACGGCCGATTATCGGGAGCAGCTTGAAGAAAAGAATCGCCGCCATCATCAGCATCATAAGCACGGACGCGCCGACGGGGTGCGGAGCCGTCGCCGTGCCTGAGATTATAGCTTCGACCGGGCCGCCGCCGAAGAACGACGAGCACATATCGGCGAGCGAGGAATATATAGCGAGGTGGTCGATGTCCGCGTCAACGCCCGCTATGCTGCCCGTCACCTTGCCGAAGCTTATGTTGGCGCCGATGTTGAGGCACATGAGGCCGAGGCCTCCGGCGATAATCCTGGGGTGTTTCCATATCTTCCATTCTATATTGCCGGTCGTGAGTTTTTCATTGGACATGTCGACGTCGATGTGCTGCTGCTCAACCTTGCCCATGTTTTTAAGCACGTTGAAAGCTATCGTCGCTATGATGACGGAAATAATTACGGTTTTCGCAAGATCCCCGGTTATGAACCATACTGCGAGGGCCGAGACCATCGAGACGCCGCCGGAAAATTTCTCAGAATCGAAAAGGTCAATGGAAAGATAGGCGAGCATGACGCCTACTCCGGCCATCATGGACGTGACGATCGTAGGGCCGACCAGTTCGACGATCTTCTCGTTAAGACCGAGCAGAGACGGAATCAAGACGAAGACGCCGCCCCAGAAAACGGTGCTCAGCCTTTCCCTGCGGGACTGCGCTATTTTCCCGCTGACCGCTATCGTCTCGGCCTGGAACGAAATCGTCGCGACCGAGTCGAAGGCGAAAGAACCCGCCGCGCCGACGAGAAATGCGAGCGCCGTCGGGAAAGCGGCGAAGCCGAGCGAGAGCGCGAGAAGCCCCTGCGGAACGCCGTTAAGCACGACCGCAATCGCGGCGAGCAGGTCTGTCATATAAGCATCCATGAAAAAATTCCTCCTGCAAGAGTATGTTAAAACAACTCTGCGAAGGTACTCCACGCGTGCGCTTTTGTCAATAACGCGGCGAAATAAAAAAGGCTGCTTTTGCTATTTGTAAGCTAGGAGGAAATACTTCCGATGCTTCTCCCTCGCTGTATGAATATACGTGATGATATAATCTGACTGTGTCGAAAGGTCAGCGGTAAACGCAGTACAAATCGAATTTAACGAGGAGGAAGGAATCAATGCCGACATTGAAGGAATTTCTGCGCAGCGAAGTAAAACCGGCGCTAGGATGTACCGAGCCGGGGGCTGTGGCGCTAGCGGTGGCGCGCGCGTGCGCCGAGCTCCCGGACCGGAGCAATGTCGCGGCCGTGCGCGTCACGGTCAGCGCGAATATTTATAAAAACGGGATGGCCGTAGGTATCCCGGGCGCGGGCGGCGCGCGCGGCAACGCGATAGCGGCGGCGCTCGGCGCGATTTGCGGAGACGCCTCGCGCGGCCTCGAAGTGCTCGCCGGCACTACTCCAGAGGACGTGAAAAAGGCCGAGGCATGGGTTGAGGAGAAGCGCGCGACCATCTACTGCGACCAGGACAGAGGTGGCGTCTACGTGCTCGCATCGGTATTCACGCCAGAGCACAAGGCCATGTGCTTGATAGAAGGCAGCCATTCAAACATCGTCAAGGTCACTGCAGACGGAGTGACGGTGTTCGAGAAGGCGCGCCCTGCCGGCTCATCGTCCGGTTTTGCGGACGACGGCTTTCCGACGCGCTTCGCCGACGTCCTCAAAATGGCCGACGAAATGGACGACGAGGACGAAGATTTCATATGGGAAGGCGTAGAGATGAACGACCGCATAGCGGCGGAGGGCATTAAACCGGCCGGAGCGGGAAGCCTCCAGAGCAGCAATTTCGGACTTATTCTAAGAAACGATGAAAAGGTGGGCGACGTCGTACCAGTGGCGCTCGAAATACGAACGACCGCGTCGGCAGCGGCAGAGGCCCGTATGTCAGGCGTGCAGATGCCGGTTATGAGCAGCGCTGGCAGCGGAAACCACGGCATTACGGCGATAATCCCTATCGCGGTGCTGGGTCGCCGCACGGGCAAGAGTCGCCGCGAAATCGCAAAAGCGATAGCGGTCAGCCACCTCGCGACGAGCTTCGTCAAACGCAATCTCGGCCGCCTCTCGCCCGTCTGCGGCTGCTCTGTAGCGGCTGGAACCGGCGCCGCCGCCGGCATGACTTACCTTATGGGCGGCAATTACGACCAGATATGCAGCGCTATGAGCTTGCTGCTTTCAAATATAGCGGGGATGCTCTGCGACGGCGCGAAAGAGAGCTGCGCACTGAAAGTCGGCTCGGCGTCGTCCGAGGCGTACTGCGCGATGGAATGGGCGCTTGCAGGGCAGCGCCTGACAGTGCCGCAGGGCGTTTTCGGAGCTTCGATAGAAGAGACGGTCGCGAACGTCGGCCGCGTCTCGCGCGAGGGCATGAAGACGGTCGACCGCGTCATGATAGATATCCTCGACGAACGCCACAGGCCGAACGAAGAGGCCTTCTAACGTTACGCCGGTAAAATATAAACCTCATAGGACGGCGCAAGCCGTCCTTTTTTCGCGCCCGCGTAAAATTTGCACAGCCGTAAATTCTCCGGAACGGCGCCTCAACGGCAGGACGACGCTTTTTCTTTTTACGAAACACAAGCGGATGGAGCTTGTACGCTTCTTCACATAATCGCGTAATCGTTGGTATAATGTTCTTGGCAGCTAAATCAGGGACGTTACGCGGAGACCCCGTTGCAGCCGCGCAATGACATAAGAATTAAATAATTTTTACAACAACATGTAACACGTGTAACGACGTGCCGGTTTCGTGTACCGGCAGGATATACAAAAATAATTGCCTACGAGGTAAAACAGCCATGACGCAAGTAAGCGAAGCTCTGGGACGCAAAATCAGAGAGATAAGAAAAAACAGGCGCTGCACGCTTGAAGAGCTCGGGCGGGCCGTGCATAAGAGCAAGGCGACGCTCTCCAAGTACGAGACGGGCGACATCATAATAGACGTCGAAACCCTCTACGAGATCGCGCGCGCGCTGCGCGTATCCGTCTTCAGCCTAATGAACCTGCCTGTCGAGGAGTGCTCCGCAGAGCCGTCCGTACCAGACATGCGCGGGCGCGACGTATTCGCCTCGCCGCTGCTCTACCTATACTACTACGGCGGCGAAGAGCGCGCGATTCACAGAAGCGTCATAGAACGCGACGCCGAGGGATGCGGCGCAAAGCTCTACCATGAAGTGTCGTTCCTCGACGATTACTGCCTATGCGCGAAAGTCTACAAGGGGCGGGTACAGGAATATTCATTCTATACGCGGCTGCCATTCGAAAACGAATTCTGCCGCCTCGATAGGATTATGATGATCTTCCCGTCGATGTTCAACGGACAGAATTTCCTACTAGGCCACCTTCTTATGATGAACCTGGCTAACCAGCCCGTCAGCGTGAAGGCGCTCGTCGCGAATCACGTAATGGCGGAGGACAAGCACTTCCGCGCCTTGCTCCAGGTCTCGCGCGAGGAGATACGCCGCGTACGCCGCACGAACTACTTCACTATAGACCGTGTCTCAGAGGCCGAGGCTTAACGCGCCGGCTGGTACGTTGATAAACAGTTTGATAAGAGGTCCAGCAGTTTCGTTAAAATCAATCGAAGCCTGCCATATGCGCGGGAAATGACGTGGAATTACTGGTTACTTCGTTAAATTATCTATTTTGTCTATTGTTACGAAAAATACGAGAAGATATGTTTCTTAAAATGAAATTCTGCGAAGTTGCAGCGGCGGCGCGCTTCGCTTATAGTTTAAGCGTGATACGGGAATCCGACGAGCGTCGGTATATGCTGTTACCGCTGATCCCCGCATTCATGTACATACTGGATGCGCTCTTCCTCCGCTGAATGCGGACATCCACAATACTCTTCTCCCTGAGGATATACTCCTCCATGTGCCGGGCGGCCTTCGGGCCGCCCTTTTCGCAAGCTAGGACGAAACCGCGCGAAAGCGTACGCTTGCCATTTAGTGTATAATTTCTTCAGCGGCGCCGAAGGCGGGGAACCTCCGGCCCATTCATACGAAAAACGAAAGGACAGTGTTATAAAAATGAAGAGGAACATCAAAAACGCGGCTGCGGCCCTTGTGATATGCGCGACATTCGCCCTGGCGGTCCCTTCGGCGCGCGCCCTCGACCTTGGCGACGTACTTAAAAAAGGCGCGATTGGCATCGCGGGCGGCTGGCTCGTTACCGCGATATCGCCGCAGATGAACGATTTCATCAACACAATAACCTTCAACAAAGGCGTGGCCTACGACGGCTACACCAAAGTGGTCCCGATAGTCTCGATAGGCGACGGCGCGCGCATCGGAGCCGCGCAGGTCGGCGCTAACACACAGAGCGCGATAGACCGCACCAAGGCCGTCGCGCAGCTTGAAGGCGAATTCAGCAGCGTCCGTGCCACGGCGCTTATCCCGATAGACTCGCTCAACCCGATTAAACAGTTCCGCCGCGTCAAAGGCGTCGGCGTAACCGCTATAATAAACGTAAAATTGTAGGTATATGACAATGTCTGACTACCGTCCGCAGCTCCACGACATACAGAAAGCCAAACAGCGCATCAGCGGAGTCGTCGTCAACACGCCGCTCACGCTCAACGTCCCACTGTCAGAACGTTACGGAGCAAACATCTGGCTCAAGCGCGAAGACATGCAGATAGTGCGTTCCTACAAAATCCGAGGCGCGTACAACAAAATAGCGAGCCTCTCGCCAGAAGAGCTCGCGCGCGGCGTAGTCTGCGCCTCCGCGGGCAACCACGCGCAGGGCGTCGCCCTCGCATGCAGCAAACTCGGCATAATGGGCACCATATTCATGCCCAAGCCGACGCCGAACCAGAAAATACACCAGGTAAAGATGTTCGGCAAAGACAACGTCAACATCGTCCTAACCGGTGACACCTACGACGATTCTTGCGCCGAGGCGTTCGCGTGGTGCCGCGAGCACGACGGGACCTTCATCCACCCCTTCAACGACCCGCAGATAATTGAAGGGCAGGCGACGCTCGGCCTTGATATACTCAACGAGGCATGCTGCGACTTCCATTACATCTTGCTCCCGATAGGCGGCGGCGGGCTCATGTCCGGCGTCGGCAGCGTATTCAAAAACCTCAGCCCCGAGACCTGCGTCGTCGGCGTCGAAGCAGCGGGAGCCGCCTCGATGAAGGCCGCCTTTGACAAGGGCGAGCCGGTTGCGCTGCCAGAGATAGACAATTTCGCAGACGGCATAGCCGTCCGCAAAGTCGGCGACATAACCTTCGACATCTGCCGCGAAGTCGTAGACAAGCTCGTCGCCGTCCCCGAAGGCCAGATATGCACGACGATACTGCGTCTCTACAACGAAAGCGCGATAGTGGTTGAGCCAGCCGGAGCCGTCTCCGTAGCCGCTCTTGAAAACGTCAAAGACGAAATCCGCGGCAAAAACGTCGTCTGCGTCATAAGCGGCAGCAACAACGACATAACCCGCATGGAAGAGATAAAAGAGCGCTCGCAGCTCCACGAAGGGCTCCAGCACTACTTCATAGTCCGCTTCCCGCAGCGCGCCGGCGCGCTGCGCGAATTCCTCGAGCGCGTACTCGGCCCCGACGACGACATAACATTCTTCGAATACTCGAAGAAAAACTCGCGCGAACGCGGCCCCGCGGTAGTCGGCATAGAGCTCCAGCGCGCGAGCGACTACGCCCCGCTCATCAAACGCATGAACGAACACAACATCGTCTACGAATACCTGAACGACAAGCCTGACCTGTTCCAGTTCCTGGTGTAGGGTAAAAAATAAATCGTTCACCGAAGCCGCCACCCGCCGGACATTCCAGCGGGGGGCGGCTTTTGCTGCGCGCTGCTGAAAAAGCAGGATGCGAAGCCTGTCGCGGCGTCCATCGCATCAGGACTCCATCCGCAAGTATAGGGTGGAGGGCTTATCGCGGCTGTCTGAGGCGCGACGTGGAACTGCGCGGCAGCCGTATTTTTCGTAGAAGCGGCTTGAGCGTTTGCTGTGCTGGCCCATGCCGGCGAAGTGGGTGCGCGCAAGCACTTTCATATAAAAAAGCGCCCCTTTCGGGGCGCTTCTGTTTATCTTTCTCTGTCTTTTGCCGCTTCGTGTCGCGGCTCCTGGCTTTCTTCCATGTGTTTGTACTTTCTGTAGCGTTCGGCGGCTTCGCGCGTACCTTCCGCGAAGTATTTCGCGGCGTTTTCTGGGAAGGTGCGTTTGAGCGCCGAGTAGCGCACTTCGCCGTCAAGGAAGTCTTCGTAGGCCATCGTCGGGGCTTTGGAGTCTATCGTGAGCGGCTTTTCTTTGCGCGGGTCGTAGCGGTAGAGTATCCAGTAGCCAGCGTCGACCGCGCGCTTCATCTCGGCCTGCGCCGCGCCCATGCCGCATTTAAGGCCGTGCGCGAGGCAGGGCGTGTAGGCTATGACGACGGAGGGACCTTCGTATTCCTCGGCTTCTCGCAGGGCTTTGACAAGCTGGTTCATGTCCGCGCCCATGGCTACCTGCGCGACGTAGATGTTGCCGTAGGTCATGAGCATAGCGCCGAGGTCTTTTTTCGCGACGCGCTTGCCGCTTATGCAGAACTGCGCGACTGCGCCTATCGGCGTAGCCTTCGAGGACTGCCCGCCGGTGTTGGAGTAGACTTCGGTGTCTACGATCAGCGCGTTGACGTTCTCGCCCATCGCGAGCACGTGGTCTAGGCCGCCGAAACCTATGTCGTAAGCCCAGCCGTCGCCGCCGTACATCCAGAAGGTTTTTTTCGAGAGGTGGTCCCTGTTGGCGAGAAGTTCGCGCGCAGTCTCCGCCGCTTCGCCTTCAAGCCGCGCCGATTCTAGCGCGGAGATGAGCGCCGCTCCGGCTTTCGGAGATTCGTCGAAGTCGTCGAAGTCGTCGAGCCACTTTTTCAGCGCCGCGGCGAGGTTTGCGGGGATTTCCATGCCGAGCATCTTTTCGGCGCGGAGTTTCTCCGCATCGCGCTGCTGCCTGACGGAGAGGAACATGCCGAGGCTGAACTCCGCGTTGTTTTCAAAGAGCGAGTTCGACCACGCGGGGCCTTTTCCGGCCTTGTTCTTCGTGTAGGGGATTCCGGGCATCGCTCCGCCCCACGCCTGAGAGCAGCCTGTCGCGTTGGCCCAGTAGACGCGGTCGCCGAAGAGCTGCGTCATGAGCTTCGCGTATGGCGTCTCGCCGCAGCCCGCGCAGGCCGCCGAGAATTCGAGGAGCGGCTGGCGGAACTGGCTGCCTTTCACCGTCCACGGGTCGAAAGCCCCTTCCTTGTCGCTGATCGTCAGCCCGTAAGCCCACTGCACGGGCAGCGACTTCGATTCCTCTATCGGGACCATTTTTATCGCTTTTTCCTTCGCGGGACAGACGGAGACGCAGCTCGCGCATCCCGTGCAGTCGTCGCGGCTGACTTGCATTGAGAAGTAAAGCCCTTTGCTCCCTATCGCGGGCATCGTGAGGAAGCCCTGCGGAGCGGCGGCTTTTTCCTCTTCGGTGAGCAGGTAGGGACGGATTACCGCGTGCGGGCAGACGTATGAGCAGCGGTTGCACTGTATGCAGCGCGTTGGGTCCCACTCAGGCACGTGCGTCGCTATCGCGCGTTTCTCGAAGGCGGTGAGGCCGAGCTCGACCGTGCCGTCTTCGTAGCCTTTGAAGGCGCTGACGGGTAGGTCGTCGCCCTGCTGGCGGTTTATCGGTTCGAGCAGTTTTTCGACGATTGCAGGTTCTCCCGCCGGGCGCGGCGCTTTCGGTTCGTCCTTTGCTTCGAGCCAGCTGTCGGGGATGTCTATCTTGACGAGCATCGCGCCGCCGTCTTCTATCGCCGCGATGTTGTTGTTGACGACTTCGTCGCCCTTGGCGAAGAAGGTCTTGCGTACCGCGTCCTCCATGTAGCGCTTCGCGTCTTCTATCGGGATGAGGTCTACGAGGTGGAAGAAGGCCGACTGGAGCGGGATGTTGACGTGGCTGCCGAGGTGGTGCTTCTCGGCTATCTTAGTCGCGTTTATCGTATAGAGCTTCGCATGCTTCTGCGCAAGCTTGCGGCGTATGTCAGCTGGGATTTTTTCTTCAAGCTCTTCAGGCTCCCACGGGCAGTTGAGCAGCAGCGTGCCGCCGTCTTTCAGTTCGCTGACTATGTCGTAATGCTGGATGTAGGTCGGGTTGTGCGCCGCGACGAAGTCCGCGAGTTTGACGAGGTACGACGAGCGTATCGGCGTGTCGGAGAAGCGCAGGTGCGAGATGGTGACGCCGAAAGATTTCTTCGCGTCGTATTCAAAGTACGCCTGTCCGTATTTGCCCGTGTAGCTGTTGATGATGTCTATCGTATTCTTGTTAGCGCCGACAGTACCGTCGCCGCCGAGCCCCCAGAATTTGAAGGAGAGCTGGCGCGCGCCGTCAGGGTTGACGCGCGGGCCGAGCGGCAGCGAGAGGTGCGTCACGTCGTCGTTTATGCCTATCGTAAAGTTGTTCTTCGGCGTTTCTTGCGCGAGGTTGTCGAATACGGCTATTAGCTGCGTCGGGTCGGTGTCTTTAGAAGAGAGGCCGTAGCGCCCGCCGACTATGACGGGGCTCATGCCGCTGCCTGAGAAGGCCGTGCATATATCCTGATATAGCGGCCCGCCGTTCGAGCCCATTTCCTTGCAGCGGTCGAGCACTGCGATTTTGCGCACGCTCTTCGGTATCGCGCGGAAGAGGTGCTCTACGGAGAAGGGACGGAAGAGATGCACCTGTACGTAGCCCGTCTTGCGCCCGCGCGCGTTGAGCCAGTCCACGGCTTCCTCGGCCGCGCCGCTGACTGAGCCCATCGCTATGACGATTTCCTCAGCGTCGGGCGCGCCGTAGTAGTTGAAGAGGTGGTATTCGCGGCCCGTTATTTCGCTTATCTTCGCCATGTAGTCTTCGACTATGCCGGGGAGCGCGTCGTAGAAGCCGTTGTTCGCTTCGCGTATCTGGAAGTAGATGTCAGGGTTCTGCACGGTGCTGCGCATCATCGGGTGCTCCGGGTTCAGCGCCTCGGCGCGGAATGCCGCGAGCGCCTCGCGGTCGAGAAGCGAAGCGAGCGTCTCGTACGGCATCGCCTCGACTTTGTTTATTTCGTGCGACGTGCGGAAGCCGTCGAAGAAGTGCATGAAGGGGATGCGTCCCTTTATCGCCGCGAGGTGCGCTACGCCGCCGATGTCCATGATCTCCTGCACGCTGCCCGTTGAGAGCTGTGCGAGGCCGCACTGGCGGCAGTTCATCACGTCGGAGTGGTCGCCGAATATCGAAAAGGCGTGCGTTCCGACTGTGCGTGAGGCGACGTGAAGCACGCCTGGGTGCCTCTGACCCGAGAGCCTGTGCAGCACGGGGATCATGAGCATGAGCCCTTGCGACGACGTGAAGGACGAGGCGAGCGCGCCAGTCTCTAGCGCGCCGTGGACCGCGGCTGCGGCCCCGGCCTCCGACTGCATTTCTATCAAGGTGACGGGCTGGCCGAAGATGTTCTTCTTCCCCTTGGCCGACCAGGCGTCAGTCTTTTCAGCCATCGGCGAAGAGGGCGTTATAGGATATATCGCAGCGACTTCGGTGAAGGCGTAGGCGATGTAGGCCGCCGCCTCGTTGCCGTCCATCGTTACCAGGTGTCTTTCGTTCAAATCCATGAAACCCCTTTCGGTAAATTTTATATTAAACTTCCCTGTATTCCCTTAGTCAGACAGATTGTAGCACACCGCCGGGAACCGGCTGACGTTTATGAAGAAGCCCGCCGCGATGGAACGCGGAGGGCTTGGGTTCCCGATATTTTACCTTTACGCCGTCTTAACCGCCGCGGCCTTTTGTAGGCCGTATTTCTCGACGGCGTTCTCCCGCATCTTGTATTTGAGGATTTTGCCGGCTGCGTTCATAGGGAAGGCGTCGACGAAATCTATGTACTTCGGGCATTTGTGGCGCGCCATGTGCGAGAGGAAGTAGTCCTTGATCTCCGCCTCTGTCGCCGTCTCGCCGTCCTTGAGGACGATGCAGGCGCATATTTCCTCGCCGAGCGCCTCGTCGGGCACTCCTATGACCTGCACGTCCTTGACCTTCGGGTGCGTATAGAGGAACTCTTCAAGCTCCTTCGGGTATATGTTCTCGCCGCCGCGAATTATCATGTCCTTGAGGCGGCCCGTTATCTTGTAGTTGCCGTCCGGCGTGCGGCAGGCGAGGTCTCCCGTGTGGAGCCAGCCGTCCGCGTCTATCGCCGCCGCGGTCGCTTCGGGCATCTTGTAGTAACCCTTCATGATATTGTAGCCGCGCGCGACGAATTCGCCGTTCACATTGTCGGGCACTTCCTCGTTAGTCTCGGGGTCTACGACGCGGCACTCGATTTCAGGCAGCGCGTGGCCGACGGTCTCGACGCGCACTTCGAGCGAGTCGCCCGTGTCGCTCATCGTGCAGCCCGGCGATGCCTCCGTCTGGCCGTAGACTATGACTATTTCCTTCATGTTCATCTTGTCCACGACGTCGCGCATCTTGGAAATTGGGCAGGGGCTTCCCGCCATGATGCCGGTGCGCATATACGAGAAATCTGTCTTTTCAAAGTCCTCGTGTTCCATCATAGCTATGAACATCGTCGGTACGCCGTGGAAGCAGGTGATGTGCTCCTGGTTGATGCAGGCGAGCGACGCCTTCGTCGAGAAGTAGGGTAGCGGCGAGAGCGTCGTGCCGTGCGTCATAGCCGCGGTCATCGCGAGCACCATGCCGAAGCAGTGGAACATCGGGACCTGTATCATCATGCGGTCTTCGGTCGAGAGGTCCATGCGGTCGCCGATGCATTTGCCATTGTTGACGACGTTGTAGTGCGTGAGCATGACGCCCTTCGGGAATCCCGTGGTTCCGCTAGTGTACTGCATATTGCATACGTCGTGGATGTCTACGGCGGCTGCGAGGCGGTGGACTTCTTCGAGCGGCGTCATGTGCGCGCGCGCGACGGCCTCGTCCCACGTGAGGCAGCCTTTCATGCGGAAGTCGACCGTGATTATGTTGCGCAGGAAGGGCAGGCGGCGGCAGGCGAGCGGCTTGCCGGGTGTCGCGGTCTCAAGCTCGGGGCAGAGCTCTTTCATAATCTCGTCGTAGTGCGAGTCGCGGTAGCCCTTTATCATCACGAGCGTATGAGTGTCGGACTGGCGCAGCAGGTATTCCGCCTCGTGGATTTTGTATGCGGTGTTGACCGTGACGAGCACCGCGCCGATTTTCGTCGTCGCCCAGAAGGTCAGGTACCACTGCGGAAGGTTCGTCGCCCATATCGCGACGTGGCTGCCCGGCCTGACGCCGAGCGAGATCAGCGCGCGCGCGAACTCGTCCACGTCGTCGCGGAACTCGGAATAGGTGCGCGTGTAGTTCAGAGTCGTGTAATTAAACGCGGACTGGTCGGGGAAATCCTCGACAATGCGGTCGAGCACCGGCGGGAAGGTCCGGTCGATGAGTTTGTCCTTATGCCACGGGTTGAGTCCCGTGCCGCGCTTGCTCTCGTAGAGGCGCTTGGACTTCACCATGCGCGCGGGGCTGCCGAAGCGGCTCATTGTGTTCACAAAGTGCAGTGAGATCAGTTCGAGGTTCGCGATGTCGGGCATCCATTCGGGGTTCCATTCGAGTGAAATAAAGCCGTCGTAGTTCAGCGAGTAGAGCGAGCGCATCATCGCGTCGATGGGCAGGCTGCCCTCGCAGACTAGGCGGTATTGGACCGCGCAGTTTACTATTTCGGAGTCCTTCAGATGCACGTGCTTGATATACGCGCCGAGGTTCTTAACCGTCTTTTCCGGCGCTTCGCCCGCGTCGCGGAAGGTGTGCTGCAAATCCCAAAGCGCCGCGAGGTTGTCGCAGGCGTAGGAGTTGAGTACTTCGCAGAGCCTGTCGGTGTCGGAGAATATCCCGATAGTCTCTATCAGCAGCGTGACGCCTGCCTCCTGCGCGAGCGGCAGAGTCGCGTCCACGACCGCTTTCACCGCGGCGCGCTCATCTTCGTAGCTCGTCCCTGCGTCTTTCGCGCCAATGCGCACGTAGGGTATACGGAGGTTTTTCGCCGTCTCTATATATTCCTTTATCTCGGCGCAGTTCTGTTCGAAGAGCGATGCGTCCGCTATGTTGTGCCACGTATCGATGCAAGGTATCGAAAGCCCTGCCTCCGTCATCTCGCGGTGCGCCGCGTTCGCCATCGCTGGGTCGAAGATGCTCGTCTTTTCGGAGAGCTTCGGCTCGTGGATGTTGTGTACCTCTATCCCCGCAAAGCCGCCGTCCTTGGCGACCCCGCAGAAGTCCTGCCATGTATAATCGTGCCACCCGAAGGTGGAAAATGAGAGCTTCATTATCTGTGATTCTCCTCGTACGAAATCTTATTCAGAGCGTTGAAATACGCCATGATGCTGGAGCCGATTATGTCCGTCGAAATTCCGTTGCCGGCGTAGAGCTTGCCGTTGGAGCGGAGTTTTACGAGCGTCGAGCCCATAGCCTCGCGCCCCTCGGTGACGGCCTGTATCTGGAAGTCGTCGAGCTCGTAGTGGTGCCCCGTTATCTGCTCGATGGCGAGGAAGGCGGCGTCTATCGGGCCGTCGCCGACCGCGAGGCCGAAATGGTCCTCGCCGTTCTTGCGGCAGTGGATGTTCGCCGTCGCGCTGATTATGTTGCCGCTGTTTATAACGTAGCTTTCGAGCTCATATGTCGGCGGTACCTGGAGGGCTGTCGTCGCGATTATCGCCTCGAGCTCCTTCGTGCCGACGGACTTCTTGCGCGCCACGCTTACGAAGGTCTCGTAAACCTTGGCCATGTCCTCGTCGCCGAGGTCGTAGCCGAGACGGACGACGGCCTTGGAAAGCGCGTCGATGTCGTCGTTCGCGTCGAGACGCACGTCCGAGCCGTCCGAGATAGCCATGCCTGTTTCAAAGGCGCTCGTGCGGCTGCGGTCCTTGCGCGTTATCCAGTTCATCTGCGCGACTGAGCGGTGCAGTTCCGTGTATTTCAATCCGCATGAATAGCCGTAGTCGTCGCCGCGCAGCCGGATTATCTGCGCCGCGGCCTCAAGCGCCGGCGCGCAGCCGCCTCCGACCGTTACGTCCACCTCGGAAGCCCCTGCGCGTACTGCGGAAACTGCGCAGGCCGCCGCCATTGAAAGCTCGTCCGAGCATTTAACTCCGAGCGTCACGTTCTCAAGCTCCGGCACGTTCACGTACAGGTCTTTGATAAAGCTGTTGAACTCGTAGGGCATCATCATGCCGGCGGAATCGCATACCGTAACGGTGGAGGCCCCTGCGGCTATCGCCGTGCGTATCGCCTGATAGAGGAATTCAGGCTCGCTGCGCGTCGCGTCTACCGCGGCGAATTCCACGTCGGCGCAGAGCGCGCGGCTCTTCGTCACAAGCGTCTCTATCATCTTGATGATTCCTTCTGGCTTCTTGTTGCATACGAACTCCATCTGCACCGCCGAGATCGGCGCTTCCACGTAAAGGCGCGGATGCGCGGCCTCCGCGACCGCGTTCCAAGCCGTCTCGACGCCGGATTCGTCAAAACCGACGGGGATAGAAAGCGCGCTGCGCTTTACCGCCGCCGCGACAGTGCGTACGAGCAACGAATCGATCTTCTCGTTTACAATCGGGGCAAGGCTGATGACGTCAAGGTTGAGTCTGTCGAGAATCTTCGCCGCCTCTATAATCTCCTTGAACGAAAGGGCGCCTTCGCCGCCGCGCGAAGCCTCGCGCAGCGTAATGTCCGTAAACCTGATCTGTCTCATCTTGAAATCTCTCCTTCTGCATCTTCCGGAATCCCGCCCCGGACGGCTATAAAAAAGCCCCCGAGGCACATACATGCCTCAGGGGCGAAAAGTTCACTCCGCGGTACCACCCTGATTGCCGCGCGAACGCGGCCGCTCATTAGGGCCTCTGACGCAGCCACCCGTAGCTCCTTAAAAACGGCGCGCGCCGCCTTAGGGAACTCCGCTCGGGAGCGAGGCCGCATCATCATCCTTCAGTTCCGGCTTTCACCTGCGCGCCGGCTCTCTGTAAACCTACCTATGATGACCGTAACTCCATCATCGCGTTTCCCGCTATTTGCTTTTTCAACATCCTGCGCAAAGCGCCGAGTGTACAATCTCAATAATATTACTGCCGCCGTGTAATTGTCAAGCCTTATGCGCGTAAAAAAATGATTCCGCTAAAAAATCCACGATGTAGGGCCACGCTTGAAAACGGCCTGAAACAAGGCTATCATAATTCAGATTTCAAAGCTAAGGGAGCGACACCGTTGACCGCAGAGCGCGACTCGTCGATGCAGAATCAAGCGTACCAATTCATCCGCAAAAAAATAGAGAGCTGCGAATATGCTCCGAACGACATGTTGAGCGAATCGCTTCTACGCGAGGAACTCGGGTTCTCACGCACTCCGGTGCGCGAGGCCATCGGCAGGCTCGCCCAGGAGGGCCTCGTGCGCGTCTACCCTAAGCGAGGCATAATGGTCTCTTCTATCTCGATCGGCGATATACATCAAATATTTGAAGTGCGCTCGCTCGTCGAGCCCTACGCGCTCTCCGCGTACCACGACAAGCTCAATTTATCCGAGATAGAGCGTTTTTCCGAAGCGTTTCACGCCTACGCCGGAGGCGAGGACGACATCTACGGAATCGACGACCGCTTCCACGAAACGCTGATATCGGCGATGGAGAACGACTACTTGCTCGAGCTTTACGACAGGATACACGTCCAGAGCGTGCGCCTTCGCGTGCTGAGCGGGCGGCTTATCGAAAGCCGCATCCGCGACACGATGGCGGAGCACGCACGCATAGCCGACGCCTGCCTCGCGCGCGACTGGCAGGCCGCGGCGCTCGCGATGACGGAGCACCTTCGCTGCTCGAAGGAGTCTTCGCTTGCGGCGATACTGAAAAATTCCGGACAGGAGATATAGCGGGTCATGAACGTACACGGCGAGGCGGAATGCTACACGCGCTACCGCGCGACGGCGCGGCGCTTTGAACTGGCCGGCGCGGCGCTGCTTGCGGCCGGAGTCCTCTGTTACATGGCTTTCGGCGATTCTGTAAAATGGCCCGGCGTCGCGCTCGGCGGCTTCGGGCTCTGCGTCTTCGCGCTCGGCGCGGCGAGCCTGCGCTCGCACAGCGCCGTCAAATCCTTCGCGCTCCAGTGTATGCAGAACCCGAACGAAGAATACGCCCGCGGCCTGCTCGACGCCATAACAGCAGAGCGCAGAATCCGCCTTACGATGCGCTCTATCCGTATGGTCGAGGGCGCCGTCATAACCTACGCACACACCGAAAACGCAGACAAAGAACTGGCTGAACGCCTAGCCGCCGCCATGCACGAGCACCTAGTGAAAAAGACGATTTAAAAGAATCAAAAAGAGCGGCGGTATGCCGGAGATTTTCATAGAAAATACGTAAAACGTGACGGCGGCGCGCCTAAGGCTCGCCTCTGTTTCGCCGCGTGCGATATAATTTACCTAATCTAAAAAACTATTAACGAAAGCGGGGAGCGCGGATGGAGAGTGTGCTCAGGATTGCGAAGAAGTTTCTGCCGTTCGTAGGAGCCGCGATATTTTTGCTCGCCGTGTACGCAATACACGAGGAGCTGGCGGGGGTACGCCTTTCCGAACTTCGCGCGGCTTTCGCGCAGATAGGCGCGCGGAGCGTGGCGCTGGCCTTTTCCGCCGTAGTCTTGAATTATCTTCTGCTCGCGGCGAACGACGCTCTATCGGTCGAGGAGAGTGGCGGCGGACTGCCGTGGTACAGGACGCTCCCTGTTTCGTTCATTAGCAACGCGCTAGGCTTCAACCTCGGCGCTTCGGCAGTCTCCGCCGGAGCGGTGCGCTGGCGGCTCTATTCCGCGCTCGGCTTCGACGCGGCGCGTGTGGGCAAGGTCATCGCGCTGACGCAGTTCGCCTTTATATTCGGGCCTATGCTGGCTGTAGCGGCGGCTTTTGCCGTAGCGCCCGAGCCTTTCTTCGAGCGGTTCGCTTGGGTGTGGCGCGTGCGCTACGCTCTCTCTTTATTGTGTCTCGTAGTCCCCGCCGCCGTTTTCGCGCTCTCTGCGCGGCGCGCGTTTCCGACGATACGCGGCGTGAAGTTGCCTCTGCCTTCTCCGCGGGCTGCGGCGGCGAGATACCTCATCGGCTTTCTCGACGTCGTTACGGCGTCGCTGGTACTCTATTTCGTCCTGCATGACGGGAATGTCAGTCCGCACGTCGTCTTTTCCGCTTTTGCGCTCGCGTCTATGTTAGGCTCGCTCAGCCAGATACCAGGCGGGCTCGGCGCTTTCGATGCGGTTTTTATGTTGCTTCTTTCCCCGTTCTGTGAGCAGGCTTCGATTCTCACGGCCCTACTGCTTTACCGTTTCCTTTATTTCGTCCTGCCGCTCGCGCTGGCGACGGTGCTTCTTTTTGTATCCGAGTTTGGTGCGCGTTCTTCGTCCGTACTGAGGAAGATAAACTTTTTCTTCCCCGAGGCTGCGGCCATATGCACGTTCGTCGCCGGGGTATGGCTGCTTGCATCTACCGGAGTGGCCCTGCCGAACAGCAGTCTCGCCCAGCTCTCCGTCTTCCCTCTGCCTTTGCTTGAGGCGTCGCATTTTATGCGGAGCCTTGCGGGTACGCTGCTGCTTTTTCTTGCGTGGGGCATCGCCAGGAGGCTGCGCTCCGCGTGGTGCGCCTCCGTCGCAGTCCTTGCGCTGTCGCTGGTAGTTACCATGGTCGGCCCGTTCCGCCCCGTGCGGACGTCTTTCCTGCTTGTGCTTCTCGCGGTGCTTTTATTCTCACGCCGCAAGTTCTACCGCCTTTCTTTCTTCTCTAACCCCGGTCCGGGATGGAGCGCTGCGATAATCGCGGCGGCCTGCGCGGCGCTCTGGTGGGGGCTGTTCTCCTACCGCACGGTGGAGTTCCGCTCCGACATGTGGTGGACTTTCACATTTACATCAGGAGCTCCGCGTTTCCTGCGTGCGGCGGCGGGAGCGTCGTTCACCATACTCGCGGCCTTCCTAGTGCTGTGGATGCGTCCTGCGCGGCTCAAGATGGAATGCCCCAGCCGTGAGAAGATACATGAGCTCGTCTCAGCCTCAGACGACAGCAGCGCGGCGCTCGCCTTACTCGGCGACAAGCGCTTTTTCCTCTCGGCGGACGGCAGGGCCGCCGTTATGTACGCCGTATCCGGCGCCTTCTGGATATCCATGGGCGACCCTATAGGCGACAAAAGTAGCGTCGCTCCGCTGATTTGGGACTTCTGCGAGGCCGCCGACCTGCGCGGCGCGCGCGCCGCCTTCTACGAGGCGGGCGGCGAATGGCTGCGCACCTACGATGAGGTTGGGCTTAAAGCCTCGCCTATAGGCGACGACGCGCGCGTGGACCTATCCGACATGACGGAGTCGCTCGACGGCCCGAAGTGGCGCAAGCTGCGCCCCGTGCGCAAACGCGCCGCGGCTGACGGCATCACTTTCCGCGTCGTGACCGGGAAAGAGCTTGACGCGCTCATGCCGCGCTTGGCAGAAATATCGCGCGAATGGCTTGACAGCGTCCACGGTGGCGAGAAAGGCTTCTCACTAGGCTTTTTCGACGAGGGCTATATCAGGAACTTTCCCGTGGCGGTGGCGGAAAAGGACGGCACGGTGTTCGCATTCTGCAACCTATGGCTCGGCGGTGGAAAGTCGGAGCTTTCCGTGGACCTCATGCGCTACGGTAAAGACGCGCCGCGCGACATAATGACGTGGCTGTTCCTCGAAGTCATGTTCTGGGGGAAGACGAACGGCTTCCGCTGGTTCCGTCTCGGAATGGCCCCGCTCTCGAACCTCGACCCGGACAACTCGCTGTTCGAGCGCCTAGGCGGCTTTATCTACGAGCACGGCGAACATTTCTACAACTTCAAGGGGCTGCGCCAGTACAAGGAAAAGTTCAGCCCGGAATGGAACCGGCGCTACCTTGTCTATGAGGATATATTTTTGCTCCCCGCCCTTATATCGCAGCTTGTGCGGCTAGTCTCGTCGAAGCGCCGCCCGGGATGCGGCTGCGGAGCTTAGTATTGGCTGGCATAAGTGCGGAGCGGGGGAATGAATTGTTATTTTGACCGAAGTTTGGCGGCGAAATATAAAAGCGCATCGCAGCAGGTCAGAGTGATGACCGAAGCGTGGGTGATTGAAAATATCACCTGTCCGCGATGCTGGGGTTCCAAGCTCGCGCATCTCCCGCAGAACACGCCGCTCGGCGATTTTGGGTGCCCGCCGTGCGGCGGCCAGTATGAGCTGAAAAGCAAGCGCGGCAAAGTTGGACGTAAAATCGTCGGCGGCTCATACGACAAATGCATCGAACGTATAATGAGCGACAACAATCCGGACTGGCTCGTGATGAGCTATGACGCGGCGGAGCTCTGTGTGGAAGATCTGTGGTTCGTGCCGAAGCATTTCTTCGTGCCGGAAATCGTTGAAAGACGCAAGCCGCTTTCGGAACACGCAAAGCGTAAAGGTTGGATCGGCTGCAATATCCTGTTCGACGAAATTCCGGCGCAGGGGCGCATCGCGCTGGTCAGCGGGCGCACGCCTGTGGCAAGGTCGGATGTCGAGCGGCGCGTCAAACTTGCAGAACGGCTGTACACCGGCGATCTCGGCGCGCGCGGCTGGCTCATGGATGTGCTGGCCTGCGTCAATAAAATACGGGACGAACGTTTCACGCTCGGAGAGATGTACGCATTCGAGCGGGAACTTCAGGGCAGGCATCCCGGCAATAACAACGTACGCGCTAAGATACGCCAGCAGCTTCAGATGCTGAGAGACAGGGGATTGCTGGAATTTGAGGGACGCGGCGTATATGTTAAAAAGACGCGCGATCGGCATACATCCGTTATTTAATCCGCTGCGTCTCTTTTAATGGGGCTTTGCCGAAAGCTTTGTGGTTTTGGAGCGTAGTGTGTAGTTCGTCCGCACTTCTGCGGAGAAACGAGCAGGATTCCCGGTACGGCGAATTTAGTGCGGCGCTCGGGCGAAATTTAAGGCCGGAGGTTTTTGCACCCCCGGCCTGCCATGTGTTATGGAGCGCTTGTATTACTCCGCAGCTTGTTTTGGGTGCGCAGAGAGCGGCAGGCCTCCGGCGCCTATGTTGTCTGGGTCGTTTTCCTTGAGAAAGACGAAGATTATCTCTTTGGGCAGCCCCAGTATTTTCGACGCGCTTTCAGTCAGCTCGGCGATGAGCTGTGTTTTTTGTTCCCTCGTGAGCTTCGCGGCCTCTACCGTAATCGCGGGCATTTTGTAAAATTCTCCTTTCGTTCCATTATTTCGCGGGCTGCGCGCCGA
The DNA here is from genome assembly GCA_900545755.1 of uncultured Cloacibacillus sp. Taxonomy (GTDB): domain Bacteria; phylum Synergistota; class Synergistia; order Synergistales; family Synergistaceae; genus Caccocola. The sequence continues at coordinate 38,615 of URAG01000010.1, forward strand.
GCCTGTCGCAGAGTTCGAGCGGAGTGACGCGGATGACTTTCTTGGAGACGGCCATGTCTTTCGTCGTTTCTATGTATTTTTTGAAGTGCGGGGTATCGCGGTGTTTTTGGTATGCTTCGTCATCCGCGTATATTTCAAAGAACGTGAGCTTGTTATCGTCAGTTTCGTCGGCGACCATGTAGAGCGCGACGACGCCGGGCTCTACGCGCAGCGACTCGCGCATCTCCTCGCGCACGGCGTCGAGGAACGCATCGCGGCGCTCGGGCTTGAGCACTATCTCCGCCATGTTGACGCGCGGGGCTTTTTCTTCGGCGAGCGCCCTCCCCGCGAACGGAAGCGCGAGCGCCGCGGCGCAGAGCAGGGCTAAAATTGCTGTTTTCATAAAAATCTTCCTCCTTGAATTTTCAGCGGGCCGCATGAATCATAGGCGCGGTGATAATAAGCCGGACGCTCTCACGTCCGGCCGTTTTGCGTCGCTTTGCTAGTCGAGCGAAACCAGCCGGTATTCGCCCGTTCCCATGCCGAGCTCCTTCATGTATGAAAGCTGACGCTGGCCGTGGCGGCTCTCTATACGTTCTCGCAGCCCGCCGTCCTTGTTCTCGGGCAGCTTGTAGATCATGTCGATCGTAGCTTGGTCTACTGCGAGCAAGCTCGTAGAGCCGAGTATGCCGATGTCGGCGAGGGCCGGGGCCGCGGCGCCAGCTCCCGCGCAGTCGCAGTCTACGGACATATTTTTCATCACGTTGATGAATGTGATGCGCTTGCCGAAGTGGTCGACGACCGCTTTAGCGGACTCAGTCATGGCTTCCATGAATTCGTCCTGCGTCCGTCCCCACTGCTGTCCGTTCTTCGAGTGAATCATTGCTTTTCCTATCTTGCCGTCGGCGCATCCAATGCCGATGTTTTTCAGCGAGCCGCCGTAGCCGCCCATCGTGTGGCCTTTGAAGTGCGTGTAGACGACCATAGAGTCGTAGTCCGTGATGCTGCGTCCCATCGACATTTCCTTGAAATGTCTGCCGCCCTTGACTGGGAGCATGACGGTGCCGAATTCGTCCATTATGTCGACCTTGCAGAAGTCGAAGCCGTTGGTTTTGATCGTTTCGCGGTGCCCTTCGGTGGTCTGGCGCGGGCTCGCGTAGTAGACGTTTGTCTCGACTATGTTGCTGTTCGGTATGTGCGCGACGAGCGCCTTCGCCATCGGCAGGGGCAGGAGGTTCGGCCCGTTCGGCTCGCCCGTGTGCAGCTTGACGGCGACCTTGCCCGTTATGTCCGCGCTGATTTTGTCGTAAATTTTGAGCAGACCCGCTGGGCTGATGTCCTTCGTGAAGTAGACGACCGGCACGTCCGCGTCCGCGCCGAAGGCCGCGCCGCCTGTGAGCGCGACCGCGGCGGCCGCCGTGAGGCCGAGCAGTCTTTTGATGAATTTTCTCATGCAACGCCCTCCTTTAGGATTTTTCGTGAAATCTGTCCGGTTATGATAAAGTTTGGAGCGGACTCGAAGTCAAGTGGCAGCCGCTATTGCTGCTGCCCGGCGACCTCGGCGACGCAGCCAAGCGCGTTGAGCGTCCGCGGGAAGCCCATGTAGGGGAGGCACTGCGTTATCGCTTCGATCATCACCGTCTCGTCGTTGCCGACGTTGAGGTTCGCCTGCACGTGGCTTTTGACCTGGCTCTCGCATCCGCCCTGCGCCGAGATTATGCAGAGCGTCAGAATTTCGCGCATTTTAACGTCGAGCGCGCCGCGAGTGTAGAAGTCGCCGAAGCACATCGAGGCGAGGTATTCCGCCACGTGTTTGCGATTCTCCGGCGAGTTCTGGTACATCCCGTCAAGCCCGGCCGGGAAGATTGATTTCTGCGTCAGGAAACCCTTTTCGCCGCGGTCGGCCTCCGTCACCGCAGCCATGCTCTTGGGCGGAGCGACTTTCTTTTCACGGAGCGCTTCGTTCATCTTATCCGCCGCAGCGAGCGCTTTTGAGAATCCTATATATGGAGCGCACTGGTAGACGGCCTCCTGAATCTCCTCTGCGGTCAGCCCGGCGTTGACTGCAGCCTTGACCTGCGCTTTAAGCTCGTCGAGCGTCTGGCTCACCGTCAGCACCGAGAGCGTGATGAGCGCGCGCTGCTTGTCGGTAAGCACGCCGCGCCCGTATATGTCTCCGTAGACGAAGTTCGTCATCATTTCGCCGAGTTCGCCGCCGTTTTTGTAATAATCGCCGTCTCCGCCCTTGAAGAGTTCGCCGAACTTCGCCGCCGCCGCAGCGGCGCGGTTCCGCGTCCCTATCTCTTTCGCCCAATGCGGGGCCTCTTCTGCGAAGCACGCGCCGGCGCACATGGCTATCGCTGCGAGCGCCGCCGCCAGCATAATGAAAATTTTCGCCTGCATCGTAAATTCCTCCTTAAAGATTTTGCTTATGCAAAAATCCTAAAATATGGAGGCGGCTCCATGTCAAGCGCGGCGCGCGGCGAATCCATAAAAAAACGCGCCCGCGCGGGAACTCTGTAGCGTTTCCCGCGCGGGCGCGTTTATTGGGAGGGTGGATGCGCTATAATGTCACGCCGTCTTTGAAGATGGCTATTTCGCGAAAGCCCATCCGTTCGCTTTTCGTCTTTTCGCCGCCCGCTACGCGGAGGACGAGGTTGAAGAGGCGCTTCGCGGCTTCCGTTATCGGCTCGCCGTCGGCGACGGGGCCGGCGTCGAAATCTATCCAGCCGGATTTTTTCGCGGCGAGCTGGCTGTTGCTCGCGATTTTTATCGTCGGCGCGGGCGCTCCGAAGGGCGTGCCGCGTCCGGTGGTGAAGAGGATTATGTGCGCGCCCGCGGCGGTCATCGCCGTCGCGGATACGAGGTCGTTGCCGGGGCCGTAGAGCATGTTGAGGCCGTGCGCCGTCACCGCGCCGCCGTAGCCTATAACGTCGGCTATCGGCGCGCTGCCGCCCTTCTGAACGCAGCCGCAGGACTTGTCTTCGAGCGTCGTGATGCCGCCCTTTTTATTGCCGGGCGACGGGTTTTCGTAGACGGTCTCGTTATGGCTGATGAAGTAGTCCTTGAAGCTGTTGAGCATATTCGCGGCCTTGTCGAATACTTCTCGGCTGACGCAGCGGCTCAGCAGCATACCCTCAGCGCCGAACATCTCCGGCACTTCGGTGAGCACCGTGCTGCCGCCGCGCGCTATCATCATGTCGCTGAACGCGCCGACCGTCGGGTTCGCCGTGACGCCGGAGAGTCCGTCGGAGCCGCCGCACTTCATGCCTATGACTAGGCCGCTGACGGGGACGGGCTCGCGCCTGAACTGTGCGGCGAAGGCGGCGCACTCTTCAAGCAGTGCGCGTCCCGCGGCGAATTCGTCTTCGACGTCCTGGCAGGTGAGGAATTTTATCCTCTCGGGGTCGTAGTCTCCTAGTTCCGTTACGAACTGGTCGTGCTGTAGGTTTTCGCAGCCGAGCGAGAGCACGAGCGCCGCGCCCGCGTTGGGATGGCGCGCGAGGGCTGCGAGCAGTTTGCGCGTCTGCGCGTGGTCGGCTCCGGTCTGGCTGCATCCGTAGGGGTGCGTGAAGGCGTAGAGCCCTTCGACGCTGCCGGAAACCAAATCCTGGCAGTCGGCGGCGAGCTTCTTCGCCACGTCGTTGACGCAGCCGACTGTCGGTATTATCCATATCTCGTTGCGCACGGCGACGCGTCCGTCTTTGCGGCGGAATCCCATGAAGGTCTCGGGCTCGACGTGCTCGACGGCGGGGACCGCCGGCTCGTAGCTGTATTCTTCCTCGCCCGAGAGGTTGGTGCGCATATTGTGCGTGTGTACCCACGCGCCCGCGGCGACGTCAGCCGTCGCGTGGCCTATCGGGAAGCCGTATTTTACGACGGGCTGCCCTTCTGCTATCGCGGCGAGGGCTATTTTATGCCCCTGCGGAATCTCTTCCGCCGCCGTCACGGCCCCGCCGCCGACGAGCATGGTTTCGCCCGCGGCGACGGGGTGCAGCGCGACGGCAACGTTGTCGCGCGGGTTTATGCGGATGAGCTTCGTCATGAAGCCGCGTCCTTTACAGGCAGGAGGCGTAGGCCGCCTTCGCGCCCTCGGCGCGTATCTTCATGAGGTCGGCGAGCACGGTTTCCTCAAGCCCCGCTATCTCCGTCAGATCCTGATCCCACATCTGTTTGTTCGTGAGGACTGCGTGGACGAGCTGCTCCGGCGCGTCGTGCCTGTGCTCCCAGTAGAATTCTAGCGCCCAGCGGTCGTCGCTGACGGTGTAGGTGTTGCCCTTAGGACGGCGGCAGACGAGCCCTTTGCCGGTGAGCTCCTGCACGTCATTCGAATAGAATGCGATGTAGGCGGCGAGGCTCATCGTGAGGCATACGGGAAGCTTGCCGTTGATTTTTATGTAGTCGAGGAAGCTCGGCATGTTGCGTGCCTTCCACTTCGAGGTGGAGTTGAGCGAGATGCTCATGAGCTCATGGTCGACGAACGGGTTGTTGAAGCGATCCTCGACCGCCGAGGCGAACTCTTCGAGGTCTTTCTTGTCGAGTGGCAGCGTCGGGATGACTTCCTCGTGGAGCATCTTGTTCATGAAGCCCTTCACGTCCTCGTCGTGCATACAGTCGCGCACGATGTCGAAACCCGCGAGGTAGGCTCCGAGGACGAAGCCGGTGTGCGCGCCGTTCAGGATGCGCACCTTGCGCTTCTTGTAGGGCGTTACGTCGGGGACTACGATACAGTTGAGGCCGGACTTCTTGAACGGCAGCTGCTCTTCGAGCCACGCTGGGCCTTCGATGTTCCATACACCGAATACTTCGCCGACGTCGACGAGCTCGTCGTGGTAACCGTTCTCTTCGTCGAGGCGCGCAGCCTCCGCGGGGTCTTTGACGCGGCCCGGTACTATGCGGTCTACGAGCGTCGAGCAGAAGGTGCATTCGCCGCACCATTTAGCGAAAGCTTCCTCAAGCCCCCACTGCTTGATATACTGCTTCACGCACTTTTCAAGTTCCTTCCCGTTGTTGTCGATAAGCTCGCAGGAGAGGATGACGACGGGCTTTTTGCCGTCCTGCCAGCGTTTGTAGAGCACCTGCGTAAGCTTTGCGGGGAAGGAAGAGGGCGGGCAGTCGTCTTTGCCGCAGGCTGGGTCGTAGACGATTCCGGCCTCGGTCGTGTTCGATACGATATATTCGAGATCGTCGGAGACGGCGACCTCCATCATGGCGTCGTAGTCCGCTTTCTCGTATGGGTTGAGGCAGCGGCTGACCGACGAAATTACGCGTTTGCGGTCGACCTTCTCGCCGTTCTCGCGTCCGCGCAGGTAGAGCGTGTAGAGCCCCTGCTGCTCGTTTATCTGCTTCGCGAGGCCTGGCGCTATCGGCTGGACAAGAACGGCCTTGCCGTTCCAGCCCGCGCGCTCGTTGGACATATCGAACCAGTAGTCGACGAAGGCGCGCAGGAAGTTGCCCTCTCCGAACTGGAGTATCTTCTCCGGCGCGTTTTCAAGGATGTAGCCCTTGTAGCCGGAGCGTTTCAAAACGTCATAATTGAGTCTTTCCATGAATTTTCACCTCAGTAAGAAAAGCAAGGCGTGGCGGAAATTCGCCGCGCCTTGCCGTAATGTCAGGTCAGTTGCCGAGAAGCATCAGGATTCCCGTGGAGAATACCGGGACGTAGGTTATCAGCATCAGGTTGATGAAGAGCAGGACGTAGAAGGGCACGGCTTCCTTGATGAACGCGCCGGTCTTGCAGCCCGTGATGCCGCAGGTGACGAACATCAGCGTCCCCATAGGAGGCGAGAGCGCGCCTATCGCGTTGTTGAAGATATAGGTCATCGCGAACTGTATCTCGTTGATGCCGTAGGCCATCGCTATCGGGTGGAGCAGCGGGACGAGGATTATCATAGAGGCGTTTCCTTCGATGAACATCCCGACGATGAGCAGGAAGACGTTCACGATGAAGAGGAATACATATTTGTTGTCTATCGTCGCGACTATCCACTCCGTAAGCTGTTGCGGGACGCGCTCTTTCGTGAGCACCCACGAGAACACGCCGGCGGCCGCGACTATCAGCATTATCGACGAGGTCGTGCAGACCGTCTCCTTGAAGCCTTGCTTCAGATCGCTCCAGCGCATTTCGCGGTAGATTATGCCGAGCATCATGGCGTAGACTATCGCGACGGCTCCGGCCTCCGTAGCCGTGAAAACTCCGATGCGTATGCCGCCGATGATGATGACGGGCAGAAGCAGCGGGAGTATCGCCGGCTTGACCGCCGCAGCGTACTCGCCGAGCGAGGCTCGGTCGGTGCGTATCGGGGCGTAGCCGCGCTTCTTCGATATAATGCGGACGAGTATCATCATCGTAACGCAGAGCAAGAGCCCGACGCCGATGCCAGATATGAAGAGGTCGCCTATCGAAACGTTGGCGATGCAGCCGTAGAGTATCATGGAAATTCCCGGCGGTATGAGCGGCGTTATCATAGCCGAGGCCGCCGTGACGACCGACGAGAATTCCTTAGAGAAGCCCTTCTTCTCCATTTCGGGGACGAGCATCTTCGCCTCCATAGCAGCGTCGGCGAGGTTCGAGCCGGAAAGGCCGCCCATAAGCGTGGAGAGGAGGACGTTGACCTGCGCGAGGCCGCCGTACATACGTCCCGTGAGGACCTCGCAGAAGCCCATGATGCGCGCCGTGACGCCGGTGTAATTCATCATGATGCCCGCGCAGACGAAGAACGGAATCGCGAGCAGCGCTATGCTTTCGACGCCTGTGATGGCCTGCTGCGCGAAAAGTATCGGGTTGACCTTCGGGCTGGCGACGAAATAAACCGCCGCGCCGCCCAGGACTGATATGAACACCGGCACTTTAAGGAAGAGCAGCGCCAGCATCACGATGGAAGCCGTTATCAGGATGGCGTTCATTATTCGACAGCCTCCTTAGCTTCGGATTTGACGCCGCGGAAGAGGGCGTAGAAGTAGCTTATGACCATCAGTACGAAAGATACGGGCGCTATGCCGTAGATGACCGCGTACGGTATCTTGAGCATCGGGGTGGCGCGTCCGCTCCTCGTGAAAATTTCTATATAGCCGAGGCTCTGATAGAAAAGATAACCGAGCACGACGAGGACTACGATGGAGATGAATATCTCCATAATCTTCTGCATACTCTTCGGCATGAGGTCTACGATCATTTCGATGGCGACCTGGTTGCCGGCGCGGAAAGCGGCCCCAGCGCCCGCGTAGACTATCCAGACCATGCAGGCGAGCTGTACCTCTTCAAGCCACGTGAACGGAGCGCCGAGCAGATAACGGAACGGGACGCCGGCGAAGGTGAGGATGATCAATATCGCGAGGACCACGGATGCGACGATCGTATCCAGATTCCAGAGCATGGCTTTGAATTTGCTCTCTTGATTCATTGTTTATCCTCCTCTTTGCGAAAGCCGGCGGCGTCTACAGCTTCATTCGCCGCCGGCCGTAATATGCCGTCCTGTATCGCGCTATTTGCCCATCGCTTTGCAGACCTTCTCGTAGAGGCCGTCGGACCACCCAAAGGTCTTGCTGTGCTTGTAGAAATCCTGTGCCTTTGCGCGGAAGCCGTCGATGACTTCCTTGTTTGGCTCTACGACGGTGACGCCTTCGTCCTTCATCATCTTCAGGTAGTTGGCCTCTTCCTTGGCCTGGACTTCGTTGTTGTACTTTCCAGCCTCGATTCCGGTCTCGACGAGCCACTTCTGCTGCTGCTCGGTGAGGCTGTTAAACCAGTCGGCGGAGCAGACGAGCGTCGTAAAGTTGAGGACGTGTCCGTCAAGTATCAGATATTTGCCGACTTCATGGAGCTTGCGCCCGTAGAGCGTCGCGAGCGGGTTCTCGGCTCCGTCGATGGTCTTCGTCTGCATCGCGGAGTAGACGTCGCCGAGGTCCATGCCCGTCGAAACCGCGCCGAGGCTGTCGAAGCCGTAGGACTGAATCTGGTTGTTGGGGACGCGGATCTTCATACCGGCGAGATCCTCGACTTTGTTGACCGGCTTGACTGTGAGCGTATGGCGCGCGCCGTAGACCCAGTTGGATACGAGCACCTTCAGACCTTTCTTCTCAAGCTGCGCGCACTGGTCCTTGTACCAGTCGGAGTCTATGAGTTTCCAGCACTGCTCCCAGTTGTCGAAGAGGAACGGCGAAAAGACGATTCCGAAATCGGGCACGCCGTAGTCCGCGTAGAAGGCTCCGTCCGCGAGGGTGCAGACAGGCTCGCCGATGAGCATCGAGTCGATCAGCTCGTTTTTGCTGCCGAGCTGGCTGTCGGGATAGGGGGTGATCTTCATCGTGCCGCCGGAGGCCTTGTCGAGCAGCTCCGCCCACTTCACTATACCCTGGCCGAAAGGCTCCGTGATGGAGTTCTCGAACCCTATCTGGAGCTCGACGACCTCGTCGGCCGCGAAAGCCGCACCGCCGAATACGAGGGCGCAGGCGAGCGCCGCGCTGCATACCATAGCCGCAAGTTTCTTCAATGACTTCATAACAACGTACCTTCCTTATATAGAGATTTTTTCGCTCCGCCCGCCGCGTACTAGGCGAAGTCGATTACAACCTTGAGCATCTTGCCCGCGTTGGCCGAGAACTCCTCGAAGGCCCTCGGCGCGTCTGCCATCTTGTAGGTGTTAGTGACGATCTTTTCGAGATCGACGCCGCCCGCCTTCACGAGGTCGATGAGCTCTATGAAGTCCTTCTTCATAGCGTTGCGCGAGCCGTAAATGTTGAGCTCTTTCTTCTGGATTATCGTGAAGAAGAAGTCGTCGATGTTCTTCTTGGAAACTCCGATGACGACGACGCGCGCGCCGAAGCAGGCCGCGTCGATGCAGTTCTGGAAGGTGCTGGGCAGGCCTACCGCCTCGATTGTCACGTCGAAGCCGTCTCCGTCCGTCAGCTCCTCGACGCCCTTCTCGAACGCCTTGGGCGACGAGTTCAGAAGCTTGTGCTGTAGGCCGAAGGTCTTGTTGGCGTAGTTGAGTTTGTCCTCCGCCACATCGCATATCGTGACCTCCGCGCCCTTCGCCTTCGCCGCGACCGCCGCGAGCACGCCGATGGTCCCTGCGCCGACGACGAGCACGCGCTCGCCGGCCTTCACGTCCGCGCGCGAAACGCCGTGATAACTGATACAGAACGGCTCAATGAGCGCGAGCGTCTTGGCAGGCAGCCCCTTGCCGTCGTAGATGCGCTCGACCGGCATCGTGATGTACTCGGCGAAGCCGCCCTCGCGCTGCACGCCCATCGTCTGGTTGTCGGTGCAGGCGTTCACGAGGCCGCGGCGGCAGGAGTAGCACGAGCCGCAGTTGAAGTAAGGGTTGCAGGTGACGATCATGCCGGGCTTGAACACCGTGTGGTTGGTGATGCGCAGGTTCTGGGGGCCTTCGTGCACGCCGCCCACAAAGCCCACGCCGTGGCCGGTGCCGCAGCGGTAGTCCAGGCCGTACTTCCATACCTGGGTGCGGGACATGATATCCAGGTTGGCA